>JADDYF010000419.1 GCA_015712185.1 Bacteroidales bacterium | reverse complement strand
AGCACAGTCGAACACCGACGGATCAATGCCGCAATATCTTTTCCCGAGATTCAGCGAGTGTGAGGTCAGGATGAAAAACGGACAGGTTCAGTCAATGGATATGAATTATAATACTGTGACTGAGAAAATGGTTTTCATCCGCAATGAGAAATACTACGACATGATCAATCCCGATATGGCAGATACCGTCTACCTGAATGACCGTAAGTTTGTGCCTTCAGGAAAGATTTTCTATGAGGTTTTACTGGCCGGTCCGATTGATCTTCTTGTGCAGCATAAGGGTAATCTGCTGCCTGCAGGCAAACCGGTCGGATATGGCGGCACATCCCAGGTAGCATCGAGTAATTACATATCTAATATTAAACTGGAAAGCGGGCAGTACAATCTTGAAATACCTGCTGATTTCATTGTTAAAGCCGATCCTGTTTTCTGGATAAGGAAAAATGATGAAATGATCAGTTTCATGAATGAAAAGCAGTTCATTAAGATCTTCCCTGAGAATACAGTTAAGATAAAAGGATTTATAAAGGAATACCGGATAAAGACAGACAGGTATGAAGATCTTATACAGCTGGTAAAGTATTGCGGCGGTTTAAACTGAAAGCTGATGGTATACCAATAATTGATCATTCCGGTTTTTACTAATATCATTAAATAATATTCTGAAAGGCAATTTGAAATTTGAAGGTCTATGAAAAAACTGAAACTGACTGCAACTGTGAATGCACTCTTTTGTGTTCTTGCGGGATTAGCTCTTATTTTCCTTTATCTTGCTCTGTCTGATATAGCTGATGGCAGCAGCAGTTCCTCTCTGGAATGGTATGTTGCCGGAACGTGCATGATCATACTTTGCGCTTTTACCGTTTCATCTGCCTTCACCGTCGTGTATGCTTTCAAATACCTTCGGTCCAAGGTGAACTAGAGAGTACAATTATCTCAGATTGAAATAAGATGCCACCGTGACAGCGGAAGGCAGAAATAGCTTAAAAGTATAATCACCTTCTCTGGTTTGTCTCGCATGGACAAGGGATTGATTTAATTCTTTTGTGTTTATTATTTGCAGCACAACCGGCTATAGTAAGGACTATCACCAGAAATATTAAGGGAATGATATAGCTTTTAAACTCTTGTATTATAAAGATCCGCTTCAAAACTGAATTTATTCGGATTAGTTGTTATTTAATAGATAACTAAAAATTTGGATTATTATTTCAGCAATCTAAAAAATGTTTCATTTAATGAGATTATGAAGGGGATCAGGTCATAAATACCTTGCTGTCAATACAATCCGATTCATATCTGCAATTTTTACATAGGGCGCGGGAAGTGACTGGTAAAGTGAAAAACACAATGAATAACATTTAGCAGGAAAAGATTCTGGCATACTATTTCCATAGTCCCCTGCTATATGTTCCTTTTTAAAGAACATAAGCAATCTCTGTAAATGTTCTTTGATGCTTAAATTCTAAATCAGTATCCCCCTCTGAGCAAAACAAAAATAAAATAATAAATTCCATACAGCAAAAGAGCAGACAATGCCAGTCCGCCTAATATTGATATAGAATTTACAGCAACAGTTCCCGGTTTATTTACATGACTTACAACAACCGATCTGATATCTGACGAAGGGACTAAAAGGGTATCACCTGAAAAATAGCGAATCGTGATTAAATATTTATTTACCTCAACCAGCGCAACACTCCTGTTAATAACTATTGTATCATTATTTTTAAGAATGATAGATTTTAATTTCACAGGATTTTCTGTAACAACCTCTTCTGCACTGCTATAATGAGCACTTTTGTATACTGTGCATCCCGAATAAGGAATAAACAGTAGCAGAAGCAATATTGGTAAAGAAAGCTTAAATCCTGTTTTTTTGTTTTCCATTATTTTTTATCTAAACAGCTGGAGAAGAAAAAATAACAAGCCTATTCTCCTTGCCTTAAATGGATACCCCCGGGAAAAATGCCTGGAATTTATGGAGCTCACCTGATTCTGGGGTATTGTCCTAAGCTCTATATCCTTGCTTGTTTTAAATATCAGATTATTATTAAAATTATCGGTCGTGATTATCAAAGGTGAATTAATAAATATTATTGTGCTGTCCTTTAATGAAATACACCTGACTTCCTCCATCAATCCAATATTTCTTCCCGAGTATGCCCTGCCGGCATAACATCCGGAACAAAGAACAAATATTATAACAAGCAAAATGATTACAATAATCCGTTGCATTTATTGAGCGTGCTTCAGCCATCAACAAAGTTACATTCTGTCAATGACAAAGTCAATTATAAATATTAAGCATGCAAAAAGAAAGTAAAGTACGCAAAGCTAAGACAAAGCTATTCATTCCGATAGCTATCGGAATTTTGCGATCTCAGTGTTAATAACTTCGCGACCTTTGCGGTTTATGCTTTTGACTTTTTCTACACCACCTGGAGATTATTAATTCAAATTATAAATTACCTGTTAATAATGGAATTTTTGAGTTGATAACTTTATTTGACTTTTGCTTAAAATTAGTGTAACTTTCAGTGTAGTAATAAAAACCAGTTATTGGATATGAAAGAGTTAACGCCGGAAGAAAAACTACAGAAAATAATCGTCTGTATAAATGAAAATCAGGCAGATTACATCAGTGTTAACAAATTAAAGGACATTATTGGCATTGAATCCACTTCAAAAACCAGGCAATCAAAACTTTTTATGCCAGGCGTTGTTTATAAGGAATATCACGAAAGCAAAGAGTATAAAGAAAATTATATTTCATAGGATTAAATAACTTATCACATGATAATTCTAAAGCTCCCGGATATCGGCACCGGGAGTTTTTTATTATCATTATCTCTCCATTACTTGAGTTTGGCTTACAATTAGCTTAATTTTACAACTATAAATACCAGTTACCTGATCTATTAAAAATTACAAACCGGCCAAATGCAAATCTGGGCTTCTGAAATAAAAGAACTAGAAACACTCTTTATCTCAATAAAAGGCAGGTTCCCTGACCTTGAAAAGGAGCTGGAGAGATTGATTAAGTCTGAGGATGAGAATATGATTCTTCTCTATTCGAGGAGATGCCTTGAAGTCATAATTTCGGATTTATGTGAATATGAACTTAAAAGACCACGGAAAACAGAACCATTGAAAGGGATAATAGATAAGCTGCACAAGGAAGAGAAAGTCCCTTCCAATATTATCACCTCAATGGATCACCTGAACAGTTTGTCGGCTTATGGCGCACATCCCAAAGATTTTGAACCGGAACAAGTAAAGCCTGTTCTTAATAATCTTGCTACGATTATCAGATGGTATCAGAAATATATAAATAGCCGTGCCAGTGGTGAGATAATCGCAGAAGAAGAAAAGGCTGAATACAGAGAACCATTTGAGGAAGTCAGGGAAGAGAAGAGAAAGGAAGAAAAGAAGAAACCTGCAGGATTAACTAATCAGAAGATACAATCAGGTATTTTAATAACAGTAATCCTGATAATAGCTGTAATTTTTGTTTATCCAAAAATATTCAACCGAAACGCTCTCGAAAATCTGAGGTCCCCGGATGGAAGGATTTCAGTTGCAGTAATGCCATTTCAAAATATGACAGCAGATACATTGTTTAATATCTGGCAATTAGGTCTTCAGAATCTCCTTATTACATCACTTTCAAATTCAGAGGGATTATCTGTTCGACAGTATGAAACAATGGAAAAAATTATTGGGGGCTCAGAGCATACAAATTATGCTGCTATAACGCCTTCTTTTGCATCAGGTGTTGCTTTAAAGTTAGAAGCAAACACAGTTATTATCGGGAATGTATATAAAACCGGCAACAGAATCCGGGTTACAGCTAATTTAATGGACGCAAGAAGCGAAGAAATATATAAATCATATGAGATAGACGGAAACAGAGAAGATGATTTTTTTCCTATCACAGATTCATTGTCAAAACTCATAAAAAATTATTTAGAAATTAAGAAGCTTAAGCAGAAATATCCGGTTTTTGATCTGAAAAACGTTTATACATCTTCTGCCCAGGCCTTGAAATATTACATTCAAGGGAGAATTTATCATAGTCAGTTAGATTATAATTCAGCAATAGAAAACTATGTCAGATCAGTAAATAATGATACAAATTTTATTAGTCCAATGTTAATGCTATCATATGCTTGCGGGGATCTTGGAAAATCCAAGGAGAGTAAAATGTGGGCATATAAAGCATATAACAGGATTAGTAAGGTGCCTCAGGATATCCAGTTTCAAATAAAAGAAATAAAAGCTGCTGTTGATAAAAATCCGGAAGAAGAATTAAAATATCTTAAACAATATCTGGAATTCAATCCGTATTCGCCTGTTAAGTTATATGCCCTTGGCTGGGTATATTTTAATACTGATCACTGGCAGGATGCGATTAATGCGTTTGAAAAGAGTATTGAATTGAATAACCAATTGAGCAGTAACAGCAGATTATGGATTTGGAGTTATCTCTTATTAGGAAATGCATATCATAAAATTGGAGAACATAATAAAGAATTA
>JADDYF010000411.1 GCA_015712185.1 Bacteroidales bacterium | reverse complement strand
ACGATCTTATCTACAGTCAGGGGTCCGAGGCTTCTTACAGTGGGTACCAGAAGTGTTGTTGTGGCATCGCTGAACATCTGGCTCGGCAGCACCCTGAAGAGATTCAGGATAAGCTCCTGATAACTCACCACCTCTTGTGTTGTAGCTCCTTGTGCAGGGGCAGCTGCCTTTGCTATCAGGCTTACGATTATACTATAGAATACTGTTAAGAACAGCCAGACAGCAATCCCTGATAAAGCAGAAGTTGCAGGCTGACGGAATTTTACCGAGAAGAATATTGACAGGTTCAGCCAGAACGAAACATAAAGTATGCTGAGCAGAATGAAAAAAACGATCCTGAGAAACTCTTCGGCTGTAGGAGGAATTCCTATCATTATGAAACCCAGTCCCATAACAAGAAATCCCAGCGAGAACAACATTACGCTCAGAACTGCAATGGCCCCCGTGAATTTTGCATTGATGATATAATCGCGGTGTACAGGCTGTGCCATTATCCGGCTCATTGTACCCCTGTTTTCTTCAGCATTTATCGCGTCAAATCCCATGCTTATGCCAAGTAAAGGTCCGAGAAAGCTGATGAAAACAAAAAATGAAGGAAGTGTTCCGTCTGAGGCTGTGAATAACCTCAGGAAAAAAAATGAATTCGAATATTCAGCCGGTTTGGGTGTATTGTCAAAAGTTGCCAGCGCTATGGAGACGGATCCGAGACAGGTTACCAGGATTATTATAAAAAGTATGATGAAACGCCAGCTTCTGATGTGATCGGTGATTTCCTTGTTAACCATCACATGGAAAGGATGAAGCACTCCGATCGTATTATTTATTTTCCCCATCGCCTTCAAAATAACGGAGATAAATATCATCAAGACCGTATTCCTTCCTGTACAGGAAGGTTAATCCCGCGCCAGAGTCCATTATCGCTCTCGCGATATCCTGTGTAACATCACCGGAACAACTGATACGGAAAAGAGTATTATCCCTGGCTATGTTTGTAACACCTTTTATCGACCTGAGGCGTTCTGTGATCCTGTTATCCTCTTCCGCTGATCGCGATTGATCAGAAGCATCCTGTGAAGAGAAAGCAATGCCAGCCTCGATTATGAACGGTTCACCGGCAAATATTTTTCTCGACAGGGAATTTATATCACCTTCGGCGATCAGCTTGCCGCCTACAAATAGTCCTACCCTGTCGCATACCTTCTGGACCTGGTGAAGATGATGTGAAGAAAGCAGAACTGTATGCCCTTCCTCCTTGCTCAGCTTTACTATCAGATTGAGAAACTCAGTGACACCCTGTGGATCAATTCCCAGAGTCGGTTCATCAAGGATTATGACTTCCGGCTTTTTGACCAACACATCGGCAAGTCCCAGTCGTTGGCGCATCCCTCTCGAATACTTCCCTGCTTTCTTGGCGGCTTCGTCAGACAATCCGACGCGGCTGAGCAGAAGCATCACCTTCTCCCTCGCCTCTATTTCTGGGATGCGGTTCAGTCTTGCGGTGTACATCAGGTTTTCAAATCCGGTGTAATCATCATAGAATCCGACATCCTCAGGCAGATAACCCACTCTTTTCTTAACTTCTACCGGGTTTGCCGTGGAATCAATGCTACATACTCTTACAGAACCTGAGGTCGGCTCAGTCAGACCAAGCATCATCAGGATCGCTGTGGACTTACCTGCACCATTAGGACCAAGAAGTCCGAATATTTCACCTTCCTCGACGGTAAGGTTGAGATTATCGACGGCAGTGAATGACCCGTACTTCTTTGTCAGACCGACAAGTTCAATGACATTTCGTCCCACGTTTTACCTCCTTCCATACCTGCGGAACAGATAATAAACACTGCCCAGAGCAGTAAGGATGATCATCACTCCAACCCACCCCCAGATCAAAGGTGTTTTTACTGTTATCCTGAATGCGGCTTTGGCTGTAACCTCTGGTGTTGTTGCCTCAAGGTTTGTTACAAAGTCACCGGGAATAGACCGCCTGGATGCCTTAATTGTCGCATTCACCTGAGCCGTACCTCCTGGTGCCAGGTTTCCAATTGTTTTAGGATCATAAGAGACCTCCCAGTTTACTGGTGCAACCGATGTAAGCTGGATATTCCTCAGTTCTGCTGAACCTGTATTGCTAACCACAAGTCCGATGCGTTTATAATCCCCTGCAGTAATATTGGTGCTTAACAAGCCGGTAGGTGTTGTCAGAGTCATGCCATAAGTACCGGTAATTACAACCTCGAGTATAAGTTCGGCAGATGTCGCACTGGTAACCGCCCTCACGGGAATTTTATAGGCTCCGGCCTCGATTAAATCAGGAGGATCAATGTCGATGGTGATATCCGTTTCGCCGTTCGCACTGATATCAACTGAAGTCGCCTGCTTGAAATTAGCCCTGAATATTATGTTCCATCCCGGGGGCAGGTTTGCTGCCAGTGCATAATGCTGGTCATCGGCAGTACGGTTTCGTATTTTAGCTTGAAAAGTGAAGGCTACGGTGGGAATTCCCTCCATATTTGCCTGGGTAGTAGTAAATTCCGTTTTATAGGTGCCCTGCTCGGTCACCACAATAGTAAGCGGAAGAACACATAGATCACCGCCGACAATGCGGAAGCGGTAACTGCCCTTGTTTACCTTCATCGGAACCTCCACCTT
>JADDYF010000362.1 GCA_015712185.1 Bacteroidales bacterium | reverse complement strand
TGATCATACTGTAAGGAACGGGATAGATGATGAATATGGTGGGGTATATGTTGAAGGTCCTCATTCGGGAGGAGTCTCTGATAGGGAAAAGGAATTCTGGCAGCAGGCGGAAGTGCTTATTGGTTTACTCGATGCCTGTATAATGTTCGGAGATCAGGTTTACTGGGATGCATACAAGAATGTACACCGGTTTGTTTTCGATAAAATGATAAATAAAGGCGTGGGTGAGTGGTATCCGCTGCTCTCCCGTACGGGTGAGCCGGTCTGGACTCACATGGGCCACTCCTGGAAAATAAATTACCACACGGTAAGATCGATGGTCCAGAGCATACAACGTATGGACAAAATCCTGAAACAATGAATCTGAGGCTGACAGCGCTTGACTGGCTGGTTCTCACTGTTGTGATTCTGGGCAGCCTTGGTTTCGGGATGTACATGGCTTACCGTAAAAAGTCGGGACAGAACAGTTCAAATTTCTTTCTTGGCGGGAGAAGCATTACATGGCCTATAGTAGGTGCTTCGCTGTTTGCCACAAACATTGGTGCAGAGCACCTGGTCGGATTATCAGGTGACGCATACCGTTATGGGCTTTCCGCCGGTCTGGTGGAGCTGACTACAGTTATTACACTGGGATTCAGTTGTACCTTTCTTTTCCCGTATTATATGAAGAATAAGCTGTTCACTATTCCTGAGTTCCTTGAACTGCGGTATAACAGGCGTGCCAGGACCTTATTCTCAGGATTAATGCTGGTGATCAGCATCATGACCAAACTTGCCTTCACGTTGTTTGCAGGGGCGCTGGTTTTGCACAGCATCCTCGGATGGGAGATAATGTCCACCATCATTTACATCGGAATTGCAGTAGCGATATTTACAATTATCGGGGGATTTACTGCAGTCGCCTATACTGACGCTCTTCAGGTAATGATAATCATTGGAGGGGCTGTCATTATGATGCTTATAGGGCTTGACAAGGTCGGCGGATTCAGCGGACTTATCGAGAAAGTACCACAGATGATGTCAATAGCAAAGCCATATGACGATCCTGTCTATCCTTTCTGGGGTATCCTTGCGACTGCTTTCTATGCCGGGATCTTCTACTGGGGTATCGACCAGGTAAATGTCCAGCGGACACTTGCGGCTCCCGATCTGAAAAATGCAAGATGGGGTGCAATGTTTGCTACACTCCTAAAGCTGCTGCCTGTTTTTCTGTTTGCTCTGCCTGGTGTCATTGCCTTTGCCCTGTTCCCCGAAGAGCTGCAGGGTGATGCAACAAAACAGACCTTTGTACTTTTACTTAGTAAGCTTTTACCTTCCGGATTGAGGGGTTTGCTGATGGCATCCCTGCTGGCGGCACTGATTACTTCACTGATAGGAGTATTAAACTCAGTTTCAACTCTTTTTGTCCGCGATTTCATTGTGGAATTTAAGCCCGATTTTCCCGAGAAAAAACAAGTCACGCTTGGACGTTTTGTTATTCTGATCGTGACTTTCCTTGGCATAGGTGCAGCATACATGGTATATAAAAACGAAGAAGGACTCTACAAATATCTGCAGACAATATCGGCTTACCTGGTGATACCAGTTTTCCCGGCAATTTTTTTCGGAATTATCAGCAGGAAGGTCACTTTGAAAGCAGCTGCTGTCTCGGTAATAGTCGGTGTCATTCTGGCGACTGTTTTTGTTACCGACCAGCTGCTTGGTCCTGAAACCGGAAAACAGATATTTCCATTCCTTCATCATAAACTTACACTGAACTTCGGATACCGGGGATTATGGGCTGAGATTCTGATTACAGTTGTTCTTTTCACGGTTTCAGTCTTTACACAAAAAACTGATCCTGAAAAGCTTGAAAAAACCACTGTCGATTTTTCCAGAGGTATTGCTGCTTATGAAGGATTGAGAGACTGGAGGCTCCATCTATTGATCCTGACAGTAATCACAGTTCTGATACTGATCTGGCTGAGATAGCATCAGATACTATCCGAGCTCGCTAAGGTCCTGAAAGAGAGCAACAAGAAAATCCCTGTTATCGGATGTGAGATAATGCATCTCGCCGCCCATCCTGCTGAATGTTTTATTGTAACGAAGGTAATATGAAGGATTGTCGGGGGGAGGTTCCCCGTCTTTAGCCCAGTCCCAGGTAGTCCTGGCCAGGTCAGTAATTATCATATAATGGTTATCGATATGCTGATTATGCTGAATGGCAATATTTTGTGCCATCGACAGGGCTTTTTCAAAAATCATCGGGGACATTATAGCCGACCCTACTGACATATATACACCATGATCGATATTGCTAACGCTGCCGGCAAAGTAAAGAAAATCGGTCAATGCAGTTCTTCCGATTGCGGCTCCGTTGTTCATCGGATGGTTATAAATAATATCGTGACCGAACATCGGATGTCCGGTGAAAGGGACCTTAAGGTCATAGGCGGCACTTTGCACGGAATAATTCTTATATGGATGGGGTATTCTCATAAATCCCGGTTTCAGTCCGTTCCTCCGGATCGCGTCAGACAGATCTATTGCCGCTGCCGTGTGCTCCCCGTCAGATTCCAAGAGCCTTT
>JADDYF010000335.1 GCA_015712185.1 Bacteroidales bacterium | reverse complement strand
TTTTACATGCATCCGGAACAGAAAAAAATATCAACTATTTCAAAAATCACCAATAATATATTTCAAATGGGATGAAAAAGCTAACTCATCAGGTGATTTATCAACAAAAAACCGGATGAAATATATCAATCCGGTGGTTATGTGTAGCAGGTTACCTTGCACCACTGCACCTTTGTACCTTACAATATCAACATCGCATCACCGTAAGTGCCAAACCGGTACTTATCCTTCACCGCCGTCCTGTAAGCTTCAAAGAGAAGATCATAACCGGCAAAGGCGGCAACCATCATCAGCAGGGTTGAATAAGGTAGATGGAAATTGCTGATCATCATGTCCGGTACTTTAAACTCGTATGGCGGGAATATGAATTTATTCGTCCATCCGTCAAAGGGTTTGAGGTATCCGCTGGTCGAAACTGAACTTTCGAGTGTTCTCACAACAGTTGTGCCAACTGCACAGATACGGTGCTTTTCTTCCTTTGCCTTGTTCACAATCACAGTAGCATCTTCGGTAATCCGTATTCTTTCCGAATCAACCTTGTGTTTCGTAAGATCCTCAACATCAACGCTTCTGAAATTACCCAGACCAACATGCAATGTTATCTCGGCAAACTCAACACCAATGATTTCAAGCTTCTTCAGAAGCTCCCTGCTGAAATGCAGGCCGGCAGTGGGCGCAGCAACGGCTCCCTCGTGCTTGGCAAATATCGTCTGGTACCTTTCATTATCTTCGGGTTCGACCGGCCTGTTTATGAATTTTGGAAGCGGTGTCTCACCCAGACTATAAAGCGTCTGTTTAAACTCCTCGTAGGTCCCGTCAAAAAGAAACCTTAAAGTCCTTCCCCTGGAGGTTGTATTGTCAATCACTTCCGCAACCAGGATGTCACCTTCACCAAAATAGAGCTTATTGCCTATCCTGATCTTCCTGGCAGGATCAACCAGAACATCCCACAGACGCTGCTCCCTGTTAAGCTCCCTCAATAAAAATACTTCAATCTCAGCTCCGGTTTTTTCCTTATTCCCATATAACCTTGCAGGAAATACCTTGGTGTTGTTAAAAACAAGAACATCCTTCTCCTCGAAATAATCGGTTATCTCCTTAAAAATCCTGTGCTCAAGCTTCCCGGTCTTCTTGTTTACTACCAGCAACCTTGACTCATCCCTGTTTACGGCAGGGTACAGAGCTATCAATTCCTGTGGTAAAGTGTACCTGAACTGCGATAATTTCATATTTCTGGCGATTTCTTTATTTGATGAATTCCTTTATACGGAATAATTTCCGGTTTGTTACATTTGTTTAAAAATTTTTTCAAATTTTTCCAGACTTAAAGCATCCGACAGCTTATATGGCCCTATTGAGGTCCTCTGAAGCGCTGACAGATAACCCCCGCTGTTCAAAGCTGCACCAAAATCCCTGGCAAATGCCCTGATATATGTTCCTTTGCTGCACCTCAGCCTGATCCTCACTTCAGGCATTTCGAAGGACAGGAGTTCTGCTTCGCTGATAAATATGGTGACAGGTTCCAGTTTTTTACTTACGCCCTTCCTGGCAAATTCATAAGCTCTTTTGCCTTCAATGAACTTGGCGGAATGCATTGGAGGCATCTGGGTCTGTACGCCTATGAACTTCATCAATGTTTCAAGCACCAACTCTCTGGTAATATGATCAGTCGGGTAACTGCTGTCAGTTTCAGTTTCAAGGTCAAACGACGGAGTTGTCCCGCCAAGATGTATTGCCGCGATATACTCCTTGTCCATTTCAGTGAACTCACTTATCCTTTTAGTAGCATTGCCGGTACATATGATCATTAGTCCGCCCGCAAGCGGATCGAGGGTGCCGGCATGTCCGACCTTTATCTTTTTTATACCGAGATTTTTCCTTATCAGGCTTTTTACCTTATTCACAAGGTCAAAGGATGTCCAGTAGACCGGCTTGTCAAACAGCAATATCTGGCCTTCTTCAAAAAATGTCTTCTTTCCCTGATCCATCCTAACCCAGCATAACCGACAAAATACCGGCGACAGCACAATATATGCCAAACCAGATAAGCTTGCTCCGCTTTACCAGGTTGATCATCCACCGGCAGGCAAGATAACCCGCTATGAATGCTGTAAAGAATCCTATTATTAAAATAAGAATCCCTGCAGATCCTTTAGTTGCCTCGGCAGACAAAATTTCCAGCAGGTTTACACCTATAACCGGCACCAGCACCATGAGAAAAGAAAACCTCGCTATATCCTCCTTCTTGTTTCCAATCATCAATCCTGTAGAGATTGTTGCCCCCGACCGTGAAATACCAGGAATGACAGCAATAGCCTGGGCAAGGCCAATAATAAGAGCATCAATATAACCAATATCCCTGTTTTTTTTAGGGATAAAATGTGCGCAGGCAAGCAAAACAGAAGTTATCAAAAGCATAAATCCGACAAATACTATATTTCCGTTAAAAAGCCTCTCAACAGGAGCCTTCAGAAGCAATCCTGTCAGCCCGACAGGTATCATTGATACGATGATCTTAAGAAGATAGGAAGTTTCTTCGTTCATTTTAAATTTCAGAGTCCCTTTTACCAGTACAACTATTTCCCTCCAGAATACTACAATAGTACTCAGGACAGTCCCTCCATGTACTGCTACTGTAAAAGGGAAGTTCGATACGTGTTCAACACCAAAAAGTGTTTTAGCAATTTCAAGATGTCCTGAACTGCTGACAGGTAAAAATTCAGTAAATCCTTGCAGCAGTCCCAGGATTATTCCTTCAAACCAGGTCATTATGAAGATGATATTATTTAAATAATGGAGTTAATGTTGGCTATTTCTTTTCCTCCTTAGGCTTTTTCATTATCGCCCATATCTCAAAGATAAATCCTGCAAGAACGACTATCGGTGCAAGCGTTATCCTCCTGAAACTGAAAATATCCTCGCTAAACTTATCAGGGCTGTCCGATCTGCCACCAAGCATAAGCAGGAACCCTATTACAATGATTACAAATCCAATAGCAAGCAGCTTATAATTTTCGCGGCCAAGAGCAAAATTTAACTTTTCCTTCTTTTCATTTTTCGTAGCCATAATATTTTCAATAATAGAGTTTATCTTCAGAAATGCTTAAATACCTGTTAACCGAGAAATACGTAGAAACAATATTTATAATAATCCCGATTATTATCAAGACAGTCCCCAAAAGTATTAAAAGCCGGGTACTTTCAAAAGTAAATACCATAAAGAACTCTTTTTCGATCATATACAGCAGACCCATTATCAGCGTCAAAGCTATCAGGGCAGCAATAAGTCCATGGAATGCACTTTGCAGTATGAATGGCTTTCTGATGAATGACCTTGTCGCTCCTACCAGCTGCATTGTCCTGATCAGAAATCTTTTAGAATAAATAGCAAGCCTTATCGTATTATTAATGATTGTTAAAGCAATAAGGAACAGAAAGGAGCTTATCACCAGCAGAAACAGACTTATCTTCCTTACGTTCTCGTTGATCAGAAACAGAAGTGATTCCTGATAATATACCTCCTTCACGAATGGATATTCAAGAATGTATTTTTCGATTTTTGCGACACTGTCGGGGTGAGTGAAGTTTGAAACGAGATAAACATCAATAGAGGGTGGCAGCGGATTATCTCCCAAAAAATTTATAAAATCTTCCCCCAGATCCTCCTGCATCTTCGTTGCAGCCTCCTCCTTTGAAACATATTCAGTTGATTTCACATAAGGCTTTGCATCCAGATCTTTCTGTAACATCCTGATGTCAGCCTCCTTTGCACCATCATCAAGCATAACCGAGAACGACAGACTCTCCCTGAAGTAATCTGATAACTCCCTGGCATTTATAAGTACCAGACCAAGTATTCCCAGAAGAAAGAGAACAAGCGACACACTCACAACCAGGGTCAGATATGAACTCCTGAGCTTTGTTTTTGAGAATCCTGTTTCGCTTTTTTTCATCTTAATTCTTTCTTAACCACAGAAAGACTCTGGGTTCCACGGAGTTTCACAGTTTGACCTGACTCTGGTTGAGAATCCCGGTATCACTACTCAACTATTGTTATCCAGCCAAACTCATCAGGTTCATCACCATATTGTATTGCCACAAGCTTATTGTAAAGCTTCATGGTAAGGGTACCAGGTTTATCGTCCCTGCAATATTCGTAAATCTTGTTATTTTCGGGATCGAATATTTTTCCTATCGGGCTGATCACGGCAGCAGTGCCGCATGCCCCTGCCTCTTCAAACGTTGATAGCTCCTCCACTGGCACCTGCCTCCGTTCTGTCTTCATTCCAACGCTTCTGGCAATCTCCATCAGACTCATATTGGTTATGGATTTAAGGATCGATTCCGATTTCGGAGTTATGTATGAATTCTCCTTTATCCCAAAAAAATTGGCAGGTCCGCACTCATCAATATATTTCTTCTCCTTTGCATCAAGAAAGATAGAACTTGCATATCCTCCGTTCTTTGCTGCCACGAGCGCCCTCAGGCTTGCTGCATAGTTGCCGCCTATCTTGAAAGTCCCTGTACCTTGTGGGGCTGCCCTATCGACATCGCGGCAGATAAGCATATTCACCGGTTTGACGCCGCCTTTGAAATAAGGTCCTACCGGCGTTACGAATACCAGGAATGTATATTCCGCAGCCGGCTTGACTCCCACTTCTGCACTGCTCCCATATAATAATGGTCTGATATAAAGTGCGGCACCGCTGTCACGCGGTGGTATGAATTTCTTGTTAAGCCTGATTACCCGGAAAAGTGCTTCTCCGAATAAATCTATAGGTACCGGGGCCATTTTTATTCCTTCGGCAGAACGGATCATCCTTTTGGCATTTTCCTCCCATCGGAATAACCTTATTTTCCCGTCCCTTCCCATATAGGCCTTAAGTCCTTCAAATGCTTCCTGTCCGTAGTGCAAACCCGTAGCGGCAATATGAATATCAATAAATTCCGAGGACGATGTTTCCAGGTTGCCCCACCTGCCATTTTTATACAGACACCTTATATTATAATCGGTTTTAATGTAACCAAAAGGCAGGTTATACCAATCGAATTTCTCCATAAACAGCCTTATTAAAGATGCAGTAAAAGTACATTTTTAATGTAAAAATCCGTTATTTTATTTTCACAATCCTGATTAATCGTTATATACCTGCAGGCAAGCGATCTGGTCTTCGAGAGGTACACTCCTCAATAGTTTGGCTGTATTGGTTATGAATTCATTATCAGCCAGCAGTTTCTTCTGAACCTCTATCCATGTTTTCCTGTCAGGATAACTTGAGTATTCCGCCAGCTCCCGGTATAACCTTTCAGTTAGTTTCAGGAAGTCCACTCTTCCGAGATAATCAAATCGTGCATCATGAAGGATGTTGTCTGATACTGATTCCTGCCTGTTGATGAATGAATTGCCGATCAGTTTCTTTACCGCATCAACATTCCCCTGTTCAAAACCATATTTTGGAAGGATTTCATCAACAAGAAAGGATGAAGCATCTGCTGGTTTCTCATAATCTGAAATATACCCTGTGAAAAGGAATACCGAGGCGAGCTTCAGATTAATGTATTCTTCTTCCGGCAGGTTTTCGGCGTTGGCTAACAGATCAACCTGGCTGCTGACACTTTTTACCAGCGTTGAATTGTGGAAGTAAAGGTTTGGAGGAGCTTCATCGTCAAACATTTTTGTTACCAGATCCTCGATGTCCTGAAGCTTGATCTTCTGCATTTTCAGGATAAACTTCTTGTTTGGCTTTCCGTCTATTCCGCTGAGTTCCGGCAATATCCCCTCAACAAAATACATATCGAGCTCCCCCTTGTATTTCACAGGCATCTTGCCTCTGTGTTCACACATGAAAAAGTCCTTGACAAATTCATAGGTCGTTCCTGATATATTTATCTTTCCCGCCTCTCCTGACGATTCCATCCTGCTGGCAGTATTTACAGTATCTCCCCAGATGTCATACGATAGCTTCCTGAGACCCACAACACCTGCAACAACTGTCCCTGTATGAATTCCGATCCTTATGTCCCAGTATTTCATTCCGGCAATATCCGAAGACTCTTTCAGCTTTCTCATATAAGCCTGCATTTCGAGAGCAGCAAGAATGACCTCCACCGGGTTTGTCCGGTTTTTCTCAGGGATTCCTCCAGCACACATATACGCATCCCCGATTGTTTTTATTTTTTCAATACCCAGCTTTTCCACAACCGAATCAAAATGGAAAAAGAATTTATCAAGCTCATCGATCAGGACTTCGGGATTCATTTCTTCTGCGATCCTGGTAAATCCCTGGATGTCGGAAAACAGAACAGTAACGAAATTATATTTGATCTTTGTTGCCTTGCCTGTTGTCATTATTTCATCTGCGGCATTCTTTGGAAGCACATTTGCGAGTAAGCTTTCTGACCTCTCCTTTTCAACAATGAGATCCTCGGTCCTTTTGTTGATAATCTGTTCCAGCAGATGCCGGGTTCTTGCAAACCGCAGGCTCAGCTGTGCATAAACAGCCCATATTAATAATGCGGCCATAACCACGTAGAATATGGTCGAGAACGGGGTCAAATACCATGGAGGCAGAATTCTGAAATTCAGAAGAAGCACCTCCCCTCCGGTGTTTTTCAGGTCAGTGAACCTTACACGTAATTTGTAGCTGCCTGCCGGCAGATTGGTATATTCCTTATAATTGCCGCTCAGCCATGAAAGACTCCAGTCCTTATCAAATCCTTCGAGATAATACATGCAGACCAATGTATCGGGTGATGTTAATTCGAAAATCAGGTTATTGTAGCGGAAACCAAAAGTCATCACCTCCTTATTCAGCTGATACCTTTCGCTCATTGAAGCTGTGAACTCAATAACAGAATCGCTGTTGACTATAATTCTTGACAGTACAGGATCTTCTCCTGCAAGTAATTCAGGTTGGGCAGAAAGAGTTCCCGGGAACATCCGGATCAGGAATATTATAACAGAAGCGAAGAGTATTTTCCTGTAATGAAGCATAAAAATTACCGAAACATCAGACCAAATGTAGCATATAATCCACACCGTTCAAAAGGAAACCCCATTTTTGAGTATTTTTATACCGTTATCGTTCAGATGTATATGGAGTTAATATTCGCCACCAATAATGGAAACAAGATAAGGGAGATAAGAAACATCCTGGGAGATAGCTTTACATTACTAAGTCTCGACGACATCAAGATGAAGGAAGACATCCCTGAGAATGAACCAACTATTGAAGGCAATGCTTTATACAAAGCCAGGTACGTCTATGATGCGGTCAGAAAGAATGTCTTTGCCGACGATACGGGCCTGGAGATAGAATCGCTCGGAGGCCTGCCCGGAGTGAATTCTGCCCGGTTTGCAGGTGAAAATAAAGATTCAGCAGCAAATATCGATAAAGTCCTTGCCATGCTCGGTCCGGCAGAAAACCGCAAGGCCAGGTTCAGGACAGTAATAGCACTGATATTCAATGGCAGGGAATATCTATTTGAAGGTGTTGTTTCAGGCACCATCATAAAAGATAAGAGAGGGAATGAAGGCTTCGGATATGATCCGGTCTTTATTCCTGAGGGAAGAGACAGGACCTTTGCCGAAATGGATCTCGATGAAAAGAATACAATCTCCCACAGAGCAAGAGCCTTTGAAAAACTGAGATCTTTTCTTTCGCAGCACATCGACCCGGACAATAAAGAGACCATTTGATTGTTTAATTGTCTGATGAGGAACCTTTTTGCTATAATAACTTTATTGTCCGGATTTATTTTCGCCAGCGGACAGACCCCGGTCGGATCATGGTCCGATCACCTCATCTATAAGAACGCCAGGAATGTGGCAGTTGGAAGCAGAGAAGTATATGCTTCTACCGGTTCGTCTATAATTGTTTATAATAAAGAGTTCGATGAGATCAGGAAACTTTCACGCATAAACGGTCTTACCGAAACAGGTATAAGCACAATCGGATGGTCAGAAGAAAATGACGCTCTTATTATCGCCTACTCTACAACCAACCTGGATATAATAGCAGGAAATACCATTTATAACATTCCTGACATCGCACGGAAATATATCCCGGGCAAAAAGGAGATAAACAGGATCAGAACCAGGGGTAGATATGCATACCTAGCTTGCAGCTTCGGGATTGTTGTCTTGGACATAGGCAAGAAAGAAATCCGCGATACATGGAAACCCGGAACAGGATCGGGTGATACTGAAGTATGGGACATTGCATTCGGAATTGACTCCATTTATACAGCCACATCTACCGGATTGTACTCTGCTGGCCTCTCAGATCCCGGTCTCTCATATTTCGGCAACTGGAAACTCAATAATGATCTCCCCTCACCCGGGGGAAAATACACATCAGTGATTTACTCAGAGAACAAGCTTTATATAAACAGATCTGTTCAGACTCCGGCAGGTGATTCAGTCTATGTCATTGATAATGGATGTACCTTATTCACTTATACCCCTGGAGTAGTCAACACCTCGTTTGATAAGGCCGGTATTGGATTTACCATCTCTTCGAGGGGTTCTGTCAGATATTATCTCAGTGACGGATCGCTTCAAAAGACTATTACAGGATATGGATGGGGTGCTCCGGATATCTCTCAGTCTGTCGCCGATAACGACGGGGACATATGGATTGCAGATATTTCTGCAGGACTGATCAGGGGTGCAGATATGACAGATTTCACATCATTGGGTTTCCCCGGTCCTGCTTCAAACAATGCAATCAGCATTACCTCGCTGAACGGACAAACAATAATCTGCAGGGGTTCCGTCGATAATTCATGGAATAGCAGGGGGTATCCTTTGCAGGTATCGGTAAATGAAAACAATAACTGGACATTATTATCATCGGCCACAATCCGGGATGCAATGCGCTCGGCAACTGATCCGGAAAACAAAAAGCATTTTTACGTATCAACCTGGGGCGGCGGCCTCCTTGAATATGAGAATGACGTGCTTATCCGTCAGTATAATGATTCAAATTCTCCTCTTCAGACAATAATTCCGGGCCAGCCTTATGTAAGGATCTGCGGCCTGGCCTTTGATAAGGGTAAAAACCTCTGGATCACACAAACACTGGTCCCCGGAAGCATTAAAGTGCTGAAGCCTGACGGCAGCTGGATAGTGCTTCCTTATACAATTGATGCCCCGACAATTGGTGATATTATCGTCACCAAAAGCGGACAAAAATGGATAATACTTCCACGAGGTCATGGCTTATTTGTTCTTGATGATAATAATACTCCCGAAAACTTCACTGACGACAGATATAAAAAGATGCTGATCACGGATACCGAAAATCAGGTGTTCTCACGTGTCGAGTCCATTGCCGAGGATCTTGATGGCAATATCTGGATAGGTACTGATCAGGGACCGCTAATCTATTACAATCCCGGCAGGATATTTGACAGCGACCTGAAGGCTTTCCGTATAAAGATCCCAAGAAATGACGGATCGGGACTGGCAGATTATATGCTGGGTACTGAAACGATCACTTCAATAGCCGTAGACGGAGCTAACAGGAAATGGCTGGGTACTTTCAGCTCCGGTGCCTATCTGCTTTCGCCCGACGGTACAAACCGCATACGGAATTATAATGAAGAAAACAGTCCGATCTTCTCAAACTCAATTGTAAGCCTTGCTGTAGACAATCAATCAGGCAATGTCTGGTTCGCCACATCAAAGGGTATTATTTCGGTCAGGGGTGATGCGACTGAAGGTCACGAACAATTTACAGATGTTTATGCTTTTCCCAATCCTGTCAGGGAAGACTTCAGGGGAAATGTTACAATTACAGGTCTGATAAGGGATTCACAGATCATCATCACCGATGTAAGCGGCAACCTTGTTTTTAAAACAATATCTGAAGGAGGTTCAGCCTCATGGGATCTCAATACCTATAACGGGAAACGAGTGACCACAGGGGTGTACGTGGTTTTCTGCACCAGCAATGATGGCCGGCAGTCGAGTGTAACAAAGATTCTGGTAATAAACTGAACTATTCGGTTATCAGGCTCTGGATTCTTTCTATCTGAAGCTTTTTATTCACTTCCCTCAGGCTCCTTGCGGTCTTTGTGAAATACTGGTGTCCCGAAATGAACCTGACCTGCAGCTTGTTCCATTCATTAAGTGAATTCATCTTATTCTGAGCCTTCAGCTCCTCAAAAAGTGTATTCGAAACAGGAATAAAATCGCTCCTTCCCAGATAATCGAGATCAGAATCACACATTATTGCTTCAAGAAGGTTTGCAGGTTTTGGCGGTAGCTTTGTTGACATGATCAGTGCACAGATTCTGTCAATCTGCACGGGAGAATAATTGTATCCAGGGAGGATTTCCCTGGCAATTTGCGTTCCGTGATACTCATGATCATCATATGCAACTGTATGGCCGGCATCATGGAAGAGACCTGCGGTTTTAAGCAGCAGAATCTCCTCGTCCGAACAGCCTTCTGCCCAGCCGATCAGCTCAACTTCCGTGACAACATCCACGGTGTGTTTTACATTGTGATAGAACAGGTGACCCGGAAGATCCTTTTCCAGCTTGTCGAGGATCAGTTCCTGAATATCGGTGAACTGTATCAGCCCGAATTTTATCCTGAATGCTTCATTTGGCAAAATACCCTTACCCTCAACAGAGTATTCCGGCTTAAGCCCCTTTACCTTGTATATAAGCAGATCGTCCTTGTATTTGACAGGAAGCTTGCAAAAATATTCACAATCAAAAAACTCCTTGACAAGCTCATATGTCATAACAGAAATCAGTATGGTTCCCTTTTCTGAAACGGATTCCACACGGCTTGCCGTATTGACAGTATCTCCCTTGATATCATAACTTATTTTCTTCTTCCCCGTTACTGCTGCGGTTACGGGTCCGGTATGAATACCTGTTCTGAGATCCCAGATCTTGTTCGCATCCCCCCTTTTACCATGTTCGTAGCTTTCAAGGTAATTGCTCATCTCCATGGCTGCCATCACCACATCAACAGGGTTCGTGATGTTCTTAACAGGAATACCACCGGCACACATGAAAGTATCACCGATAGTCTTTATCTTTTCAATTTTGTATCGGTTGACTATTGCGTCATATTCATAAAGTATCTCGTCGAGCTCATCCATCACACCAGTGGAGTCAATATCAGCTGCCAGCTTCGAAAAGCCGTGAATGTCGGCAAAAAGGACTGTCGCCATGTTGAACTTCAGCGACTTTTCCCTCCAGTCCCGTTCCACAGTGTCCTTTATACCTGACGGGGAAATTTTTTCATAAAGAGCCCTGATCTTTTCATTCTCCCTGGTCAGCCGTTCATTCAGTTTCCCGAGTTCCTTGATATGACCTTCAAGCTCCTGGTTTTGCTTTGCCAGCCTGGCAATCCTCTTTACAAGCTCTTCATTGTCGGTAACAGCCATTTTGGAATTCCTTGAAAAGTAAAAGTAATAATTTTAAAATAATATGATGTCCCTACTGCTGACACTGACGACATTAACAGCCATGCATGACATCCCGACAATCCCGATAACCGGGACACAGAGTTTGAGATCTATAATATGAATATCCAATAATTGGTAAATTTGAGCAAAAAACCCGGCGATGACAGACAAGACCAGAGCGATTGTACTTCACCAGCTGAAATATTCTGACTCGGGCATCATTGTTCAACTGTTCACCAGAAAATTCGGCCGGCAATCAGTTCTTATTAAAGGTATGAGAAATAAAAAGGCCGGAAAGCACAACGTTTTTTTTCAGCCATTGGTCATTCTCGATCTGGTAATGTATTACCGCGAGTCAAGGGCGATCCAGATGTTAAAAGAGTTTTCCGTTTCGTACTTGCCGGCTGCCATTCAGGCTGATGTAAAAAAGAGCAGTATGGCCCTCTTTATCGGGGAAGTACTGACTTCGGTGCTGAAGGAAGAGAGTCCCAACGAAAATTTGTTCGATTTTATAGAGGAGTCAATTATTTATTTTAATGCCAGCACAGAGGGATTTGCCAATTTCCATATTGCTTTTCTTGTTGGTCTGAGCAGTTTTCTCGGGTTTGAGCCCGGGAAAAAATCCGGTAAAAACGACCTTTACTTTGATATGCTTAACGGAAAGTTTGTACCCGAACCTCCCTTACACGGCTACTATGCTGACGTAGAGATCTCCGCCATACTTGCTGCTTTCTTTTCCTCCTCATACAGCTCAATAACCGGCATCAGCCTCACTGGAGCCCTCAGGGACGAAGTCCTTGATGTGATCTTAAAATACTATTCACTTCACCTGCCTGGCCTGAAAAAAGTCAATTCCCTCGATGTTCTCAAAGAGGTTTTCAGATGAAACCATGGCCGCCGGCAGGATTTTTGGTTATCTTTAGACAGATTACTAATTACGAAAGATGTCAGTAATTCCTTCCATCGTTAATTTTCTGAACAGACAGCGTATTGAACAGATAGATCGGTTTAAGAAAAATCCTGCTGAAGTTCAGGATGAGACCTTTCACAGGCTTCTGTCGAGGGCATCAGTAACTGAATGGGGAAAGAAACACGGATTTGAATCGATTAAATCTGTCAGGGAGTTTCAATTGAGAGTTCCTGTACAAACTTATGAAGAGCTTATCCCGCTTGTCGAAAGACTCAGGAATGGAGAAAAAGATCTCCTGTGGCCGGGCGAAATTAAATGGTTCGCCAAATCTTCCGGTACCACTTCGACGAAAAGCAAATTCATCCCGATGAGTCATGAGGCCCTCAGGGATTGTCATTATCGTGCCGCAAAGGATGTACTGGTAATCTATATGCTGAACAATCCGGGAACAAGGATTTTTCCGGGAAAAGGACTCACGCTCGGAGGCAGTCATAAGATAAACCGTTTCAGCAATAATTCCCTTTTCGGCGATCTCTCTGCAATCCTGATCGAGAATGCACCGGCATGGGTCGAACTGATAAGAACACCCGGAAAAAAGATTGCACTTATCGATGATTTTGAGGTAAAACTCGATCTTATCACCAGGTCGACTGTCAGGCAGAATGTCACAAGTCTTTCAGGCGTACCGTCATGGTTCCTTACACTTATTAAACATATTCTCGCATATGCGGGAAAAACAAATCTGCTTGATGTCTGGCCTAACCTTGAAGTGTTTTTTCATGGAGGGATAAGCTTTACTCCATACCGCGAACTATATCAAAAACTGATCAGCGGCGACCAGATGCATTATATGGAAACATACAATGCTTCCGAAGGATTCTTCGGCATTCAGGACGATCCGTCCTGCACTGATATGCTCCTCATGCTCGATTACGGGATATTCTATGAATTCATTCCTTCAGACAGGGTATCAGAAGATTCACCTCCGGCCTTTTCTGCAGGGGAAGTTGAGACCGGTGTAAATTATGCAATGGTCATCTCGACGAACGGCGGTCTGTGGAGGTATATGATAGGTGATACCATTGTGTTTACTAGTCTTAATCCTCTGAAATTCCATATCTCGGGCAGGACAAAGCATTTCATCAATGCATTCGGTGAGGAGGTCATTGTTGATAATGCTGATAAAGCTCTTCTGGCAGCATGCCGGGCTACCGGTGCAATCATCTCAGAATATACTGCCGGACCAGTATATATGGGTACCTCTTCAAGAGGATCACATGAATGGCTCATCGAATTTGAAAAAGAACCAGTTAATCTTGATCAGTTCATTAGTGTCCTTGACGATACCCTTAAATCAATCAACTCCGATTATGAAGCGAAAAGGTTCAAGGATATAAATCTTGTAATGCCTGTTGTCAGATCTGTTGAGGCCGGAACATTTAACAAATGGCTTAAGTCGAAAAACAAGCTGGGAGGCCAGAATAAGGTCCCAAGGCTTTCCAACACACGGGAATTCATTGAGGAGATTTATAAAATAATAGAAGTTTGAAGTGCCTAGAGTGCCTAGTGTGCCTAAAGTGCCTGGAGTGTGTGGAGTTATAAATCATAACTCTAAGTACGTTAGGCACTCCAGACTTAAGGCACTAATATAAAAGTGTACAATACTTTATACCATATTCTAATTTTAGTATTTTTACTTACTTTTAAATTCAATTTTCCGGATTATGCATATAGCAATTGCAGGTAATATCGGATCGGGCAAGACAACGCTGGCAGGTCTCCTGGCAAAACATTATGGATGGATCCCTCATTATGAGGATGCCGATGAGAATCCCTATCTGAACGATTTCTATGAGGATATGCAGCGCTGGTCATTTAATCTTCAGATATATTTTCTGAACTCAAGGTTCAGCCAGATCCTCGAAATAAAAAAATCGCAGAAAACTATCATTCAGGACCGCACGATTTACGAAGATGCTTTTATTTTTGCCCCTAACCTGCATTCGATGGGTCTGATGTCGACCCGCGACTTTGAGAACTATTCAGCTCTCTTCAGGATGATGAGTTCGCTGGTCCAGCCTCCAGATCTTCTTCTTTATCTCAGAGCATCTGTTCCCACCCTGGTAAACCAGATCCAGAAACGCGGACGGGAATATGAAAGCTCAATACGCCTCGACTACCTTAAAAGGCTCAATGAACGTTATGAGGCATGGATACAATCATACGATCTCGGAAGGATACTTATCATTGAGGCTGATCACTATAATTTCCCCAACAATAAAGATCACCTGAGCGAGGTCATCGATAAGATCAATGCTGAACTACACGGGCTTTTCTGACCTGTTTTGCCCCCTTTCCCCCTAAAGAAGGCCTTAAGAATTAAGAACGAAGAACAAACGAATAGCGAAGTTAGAAGTTCTGCATTCTGCATTCGATTGTTCAAATGTTCTTGCTTCATTCCTTGCTTAACACCGCAGGCGGATTCAGGGGCAAGCTCCTTTATTTAGCTTCTGTTTTTTCCGCCGGAGTCAATGCAACTTCCACATAATTCTTTGTGTCGAGGTATTTCCTGGCAATAGACTTTATATCATCTCCTGTAAATGAGTTTACAAATGTCTTATACTCTTCCAGTGACAAAAGCCTGTCGCCGTTTACATAATGATTCTGCAGGGTTGTCAGCCAGAAATTGTTTTCTTTAACTCTTGTTTCACGTTCACGGATCAATGTCTCCTTGACTTTGTTGAGGTCAGCTTCAGCAGGCCCCTCCGTTCTTATCTTATTCATTTCATCAAGGACTGTCTGCGAAAGCTTTGATATATTATCAGGATTACATCCCCAATTTGCATTAATAGTATACTCAGGTCTTGGAAGTTTTGAAGGCGTACCACCGATTCCGACTCCATACACTCCGCCCTGGTCTTCACGCATCGATTCCCTGCACTTAATAGAAAGAATATTCATCAGCATTGTGAATCCCTGCCTGTCCTTGTCTTTCCATCTGAACTTTCCGTTCCATACCATGGCAACCCTGCTCTGCGGTTCGGAGTTCCTGGGAACATCCACAATAACTTTACCTTTGGGGAACTCGGGTGAAACATCTTTCCATGTCTCATTCCGTTTTATTGACGGAAGTCCTCCAATATATTTTTCGAGCAGGGGAACTACCTCATCCACCTTAAAATTACCGACCATTATATATGTAAAGTCGCTTGCATCTGCAAACCGGTCCCTGTAAATGGAGATCATTCTGTCAAGATTTGCCTGGTCAAGCTGGGCTTCCGTAGGAAGATTTA
This sequence comes from Bacteroidales bacterium, assembly GCA_015712185.1. Taxonomy (GTDB): domain Bacteria; phylum Bacteroidota; class Bacteroidia; order Bacteroidales; family VadinHA17; genus LD21. The sequence continues at coordinate 4,259 of JADDYF010000335.1, read as the reverse complement.
TTACTCTTGGAGAATTACTTGTTATTATTTTCGATAATGTATCGGACCAGATCATTGTTGGTACTGCTCTCATTGGTTTTATCTGGTTTCTTATCCGTGAGATAAAGGAATTAAATGCATCCTCGTCCCTGCGTGGCTTCGTGAAATAGAGATAATTCAGCTGTAACAGAGTCTCCAGATCTTTTGGTGAGCAGCTTCCATTGAATCCTTCCCGTAATTCGCTTATATATGGTGTCAGCCTGACATTTATGCCTGAAAGCTTTTTCTGCAAATCGGTATAATTATAATCTCCGAGACCGCTCTGGGTTAATATTGTGGCGGCAAGTGTTGCAGACATTATTTCAGTATCAGGATAAAGAGAATTACCTCCAGGACTGAAAGCAGAAATTAAAATCTCATCATTTTTAAAATCAGTGGGTTTCAGAATTACGCGAACACCATTCCCCAGTACAAGTTCTGTATATCCAAAACCGGAGTTCTCTGTTCTTGTGACAACCCGCGAGGGAGTCGGTTGTTCCGGCAACAGCGGTGCATCAAGCACTTTATCCGCATAAGCTTCTATCTGTTTTGACCTGGCTGATCTTATGATTTCTGCGACCTGCTGCTCGGCCGGCACGCGTATCCCCTCTTTTTCCTGTGCGGTAATCAGTCCCAGCATATTCCTGTCAGAGATCCACGACTGACCAAGCTTGTTTATCTCATCAAGGGAAATGCCCGGAAGAAATTCCTTTACCAGCTCAAATTCTTTCTGGTAACCCGGAATACACTCCTGGTCAAGGAAGTTCCTGACAAATTCATCGGCATAGGTGCCCGACAGAGTTTTATCTGCCTCCTTGGCGCCATTTTCATACATTGTAAGGATATCTTTTTTTACTCTTTCAAGCTCTGATGCGGTAAATCCATAACGGCGTACTCTTTCATTTTCAATCATTATTGTTTCGATGCTCTTTTCCATCTGGTTCTCCTTTGGAAGGGCATACAGTTCATATACATCCACTGATCTGCCAATAAATGAACTATATCCCGATCCCGCTGCTGTAAACGGAGCGTCAGGTTTCCTTGTCACCTCCTCCAGCCTGTTGTTCAGCATCTCTGTATATAGATTCCTCATAAGGGTAGCGCGATAGTCTGCATAGGTTATTGAATTTGATTTTGGCTGCTTGAACATTATTGCTGCCTGATAGCCGGGAGCCTCTTTATCGGTCGCCACACTGATGAGCGGTTCATCATTATCGGGTACTGAATATTCCCGCCTCTTGTTCGGACCAACCGGTTTGGGAATTCTGCCAAGATACTCCCTGATTTTGTTTTCCGCAAGCACCGGATCAATATCACCCACAACCACAACAGCCATCAGGTCAGGGCGATACCACGTTTTGTAAAAACTGCGTAAGGTATCATATGGAAAACTCTTCAGGATTTCAACCTTGCCTATGGGAATCCTGTCAGCGTATCTCGAGCCCTTCAGGAGGACAGGTATATATTTTGCCTGCATCCTCTCTCCGGCACCCAGTCCGAGCCGCCATTCCTCAACAATGACCCCGCGTTCCTTATCTATCTCACTTTCATCAAGCGACACCTGGTGGATCCAGTCTTCCAGGACCTGAAATCCCCGGTTTATCCACTCATCCTTATCAGAAGGGATTTTAAGCATATAGATTGTCTGGTCGAAACTGGTATAGGCATTAAGGTCGGCACCGAACCTTACTCCCATCTCTTCCATCATATCGATTATTCTGTTGCTCGGGAAATTTTTTGTCCCGTTAAAGCACATATGTTCCATGAAATGTGCCAGCCCCTGCTGACCATCTGTTTCACAGACAGACCCGGCATTAACCGCAAGTCTTAGTTCAAGTCGTTGTTCGGGTTTTTTGTTGACTTTAATATAATATGTCAATCCGTTGTCAAGCCTTCCGATTTTGATATTCGGATCGGGAGGAATGGGCTGGTCAGGATTTGTAATCTGGGCAGTGACATCTGCGAGAATAATAATCCATAAAAATAAACCTGAGATAAATTTTAGATTTTTCATTGCTCGAATTTTATAAACACCGAAAATGATGAATTTGTTTTTTTCGCTTATTCAGCAATTTACGGAATTCCCGGGTAAATTGAAACTTATCACATCAAAATGTCAGTATTAAAAACCGTTTAACGATTTTTAATAAAACGGAAATTGATCCTTTTACAATTAAATATTAACTTGGCAGTCTTATCCAAAAATCCTTAAGTATGACATCCACACGCAGAAATTTCATAAAGACTACATCAGTACTCGCAGCAGGGTCAGTGCTGCCTCTTGAAGCATTATCGGGTTGTGTTGCAGGTGCTGCTCCATCTGACAGGATTAGGGTGGCATTGGTCGGCGGGAACAGCATGGGGTGGAACGATCTTGCCTCATTCCTTAAGAATCCCGAGGTAGATTGTGTAGCATTATGTGACATTGACCGTAATGTCCTCAACAAACGCACCGATGAAATCGTTAAGATGAACCGGCCGCAGCCAAAGCTTTATGTTGACTACCGTAAAATGCTTGAAGACAAAGATATAGATGTAGTAATTGTAGGAACACCCGATCACTGGCACTGTCTGATGCTTTGCGACGCCCTTGAGGCAGGAAAGCATGTTTACGTCGAAAAGCCGATTGGAAACTCTATTGCTGAGATCAACATAATGCAGAAAGCTGTAAGGAAAAACAAGAAACTTGTACAGGTCGGCCAGTGGCAGAGAAGCCAGCCGCATTTTGTTGATGCTATCAATTATCTGAAGACCGGAAAGCTTGGGAGGATACGTGTATGTAAGGCATGGTCGTATGTTGACTGGAAAGGCGCTGTTCCCAAGGTTCCCGATTCACCGGTACCTGATGGTGTTGATTATAACATGTGGCTCGGCCCAGCACCTTTGAGACCTTTCAACAAGAACCGCTTTCATTTTACCTGGCGGTGGTACTGGGAATATGCAGGCGGCCTGATGACCGACTGGGGAGTACACCTGATAGATTATATCTTATACGGTATGGGGAAAGCAGTTCCCACATCAGTTATGGCAATAGGAGGTAAATACGCATTCCCCGATGATGATATGGTGACACCTGACACAATGACGTCAGTATATGATTTCAGGGATTTCACCATGGTATGGGAACACACGATCGGAATCGGGCTGGGTAACTGGAGAAGACCTCATGGAATGGCATATACAGGAGAGAACGGAACCCTTGTCCTTGACCGTAATGGATGGGAGGTGATACCCGAAAAACAGAAGATAGAAGCAGTTCCCGTTCAGAAGAATGTGGGTGTCGGGCTCGATCTGCATGTCAGGAACTTCCTCGACTGCCTGAAGAACAACACTCCTGAAAAACTCAATGCAGGTATTGATATTGGGAGAAATGTTGCACTTGTTGCCCAGATGGGCAATATAGCCTACCGCACCGGCGAGAAGGTTTACTGGGATGATGCAAAGCAGGAATTCAGGACCGAAACCGCAAACCAGCTTATTACTCCTGTCTATAATAACGGATACAAGCTGCCGAAATACTGATATTTATTGTTTCGAGGCAATCTCAACCCTGTTGAAATAGCTCAAACTCCCATTGTGAGCTATGTAATTACATTGTAATTACATTAATAATAAAACAATTTAGTGTCTGATATTACAAAGGATTCTTAAGGAAGCCGCTGTTTCACATTTATGCAGCTATGATCTTCCTGATACTCTTTTTGATCTCAGCAAATTTTTCTCTCCCCATTCTTGCTCCGACAACCTCTATCACCTTTCCGGCACACAGTGATCCCAGCGCTCCGCATTTTTCAAGGTCAAATCCGCCGGCGAGACCGTACAGGAATCCCGAAGCATAAAGATCGCCTGCTCCTGTTGTATCCCTGCACTTAACCGGCAGCGGATTCACCTTTATTATTTCTTCGCCCTTTCTGAGCCATGAACCATCAGCTCCTACCTTGATGATAACAATCTCGGTATTATCCCCCAGTTGCTGCAGGGCATTTTCGGGTATTAACCCGGTAAAAACTCTTGCCTCATCCTCATTGGCAAAAACAATATCTACATAGTTCCCGACAATTTTTCTGAACCTTTCGAGGTGTGCTTCAACTACATTATAGCTTGCCAGATCGAGAGCTATTTTCATCTTATTGCTTTTTGCCAGAGTGCATACCAATTCAACAAGCTGAAAATCATTAATAAGATAACCTTCAAGGTACAGGATATCATATCCTTCGAGGAGCTCCTGTTTCAGATCACCT
>JADDYF010000323.1 GCA_015712185.1 Bacteroidales bacterium | reverse complement strand
AAGCCTGATCCGGGAATGATCCTTCAGGCAATCAGGGAATTTGATCTTGATGTTTCAAAATGTGTACTGATAGGGGATAAGGACTCTGATCTCGAGGCCGGCAGGAGAGCCGGGATCCCCGAATCAAATCTTATTAAATTCGATACCTTGAATAATTAAAACCTTGCTTGTGCGGATTTGTAATCCGTGCATAAAAACCAACTTTACAGATTTACTTTATCTCCTATCAGATAGACATTTCTCTCCGAGGAGGTCCGGTTTATAAGTTCTCCCAGGAACCCTGTGAGAAACAGGAGCGAGCCGATAATCATCACTGTCAGGGCTATATAGAAGAACGGACTGTCGGTAACAAGGGGAGCTTTCAGATGCTGTTGGAGGAAGACCAGCTTCCGGATACCAAGATAACCTGCCATAATGAATCCGACGAGGAACATCAGGGTGCCCAGCGAGCCGAAGAGATGCATGGGGCTCTTTCCGAAACGTGTGATAAATCCGATAGTCAGCAGATCGAGATAACCTTTAATAAACCGGTCAAAGCCGTATTTTGTGGTCCCATATTTTCGCGGCCTGTGCTCCACAATCTTTTCGCCGATCTTCCTGAATCCGGCTTCTTTTGCCAGCATCGGGATGTAACGGTGCATTTCGCCATAAACTTCGATACTTTTGACGACAGCGCTCCTGTATGCTTTCAATCCGCAGTTGAAATCGTGAAGCCTGATCCCCGAAGACAGACGGGCAGTGCCATTATAGATCCTGCTGGTAGCTCGCTTGATAAGCGGATCGTACCTTTTCTTTTTCCAGCCCGAGACCATGTCATAGCCATCATCCCTTATCATCTTTACAAGGTCCGGTATCTCATCAGCGCTGTCCTGAAGGTCTGAGTCCATAGTGATTACTACATCACCCGCCGCTTCGCCAAATCCTGTATGCAGAGCTGCTGCCTTCCCGTAATTTCTTCTGAACCTCAAACCTTTTATGAACGGTCTTTCTGATGCGAGACCTGTTATTCTGGTCCATGATGAATCTGAGCTGCCGTCATCAACAAAGATTATTTCAAAAGAGATATTCGCCTGAGTGCATACTCTTTCTATCCAATCCGCAAGCTCCCGGACAGACTCTTCTTCATTATAAACAGGAATTATAACCGACAGATCCATTTGAATCAGTTTCAGTCTATTTATCCGACATATCGATCAGGGGATTCCCTTCCTTACGGACAAATATTGCGACAATAAGCGACATTATTACTCCACCAAGCATCGATCCGAAGATGCTCAATGGAGCCATTATAGCCGGTTTCATAATTTTTGCATTAAAAGCCATGCCGGCATCAACCTGTGCCTGTGTCATACCTCTTTTAAGCATCTGTTCTTCTGTAAATGCAAGCTGTTTTTCCAGCAATCCGGTATCAATTACAGTATAAAGTATGTATGTGAATACTGCCATTAATATTGCGGAGTACAGGGAAATAATTACTCCGGCTCCTAATGCCTGACCGAAATTAATATAACCGTGTTTGTAGTTGTCGCGGTATGATTTGACAAGGAAAAACAGGACAACTATCTGAATAAGGATAAATGCCCAACCCTGTAACTGATTAAATGACAGGTTGAGGAAATACATAATAAGTGTATATACTATTCCAATGAAGCCCAGTATAAGACCATTGGTCAGATTTGCTTTCCAGGGATTAACATTCGGTTCCATAATTCTATTATTTTAAAAACATTGATTTTGTGGGTTTACTAGACAATTTATCTTGTTTTACGATTTGTCAACCCCCATCCTGACCTTCCCCCAAGGGGTAAGGCAGAATTGAAAGTTATTTATCCTTTCCCCTTTGGGGGAAATAAGAAAGGGGGTAAAAATCACAGCCAAAAGAGCAAAAAGTTAAATTCTTCTTTGATAAATGCCCATGTATTTACAAGTGACAAAATAACTATTGAAGCAAATATAATGTAAAAACAGGAAAGTGCGGTTTTGGCAACAGGTAATATTTATTTTGCAGACAGCCCGGAAAACAGTATTTTTGCAAAGGGTAAGTCTTATACGACCAGCTCCCGCTGAACTCCCCCAGGATCGGAAGGTAGCAAGGGCAGGCGGTTGTAGCGGTGCGATATAAGTAGCTTACCCTCTTTTTTAGGAACCCCCCAACCCCCCTTTAGGGGGGCAGGGGGGTAAGGGTACTTTTCACTACCTTTGTACAAAATATTCAAATTATGCTTATTCGTCTTTATCCGGAAAATCCGAACGAGAGACATATCAGGCAGGTTGTTGATCTGCTTGAAGCGGGAGGGATAATAATTTATCCGACCGATACGGTGTATGCTATCGGATGCGACATAAAGGCAGTTAAGTCAATAGAGAGTATTGCACGTTTGAAAGGGCTGAACCCCGAGAATCCCGACCTTTCGCTTATCTTTCATGACATGAGCCAGCTTTCAGAATACACAACAATAAGGGACAATAATATTTTCAGACTTCTGAAACGAAACCTGCCCGGACCTTTCACATTCATAGTCAAGGCTAATAACCAGATCCCCAAGATGTTCAAGAACAAGAAGAAAACAGTGGGCATCAGGATCCCGGATAACCGTATTGCACTTGAACTTGTAAGGGAACTTGGAAGACCAATAATAACCACCTCAGTTCACGACCAGGATGAGGTTATTGAATATACAACCGATCCTGAGCTGATACATGAAAAGTACCGCGATTTTGCCGATATAGTCATTGATGGCGGATATGGCAAAAATGAAGCTTCAACAATCGTCGACTGTACAGGTGATGAGATTATGATCATCAGACAGGGACTTGGTATTGTTGAATGGTAAATTGTTCTTAACGTTTATAAAAGGCGCCCGTAAAGATAACCAGGACTGACAGTAGTTCAAGCCTCCCTACAAGCATTAATATCGAGAAGAACCACTTGCCGGCTACAGGCACTGCGGTATAAGTCGTATAGGGACCAAATTCGCCCATTGAAGGTCCGATATTACCGAGCAGGGCTGCGGATGTACCGAAAGATGTTATAATATCATAGTCCATGAATGAAATTGCCAGGGCGCTCAGGCAGATCAGGATGAAATATAAGGTTATAAATACCAGCAGGTTATTTACCAGATTCTGAGGTATTACCTTATGGTCAAGACGTACAGGCACATAAGCATTCGGATGAATCATCCTCCTAAACTCATTACGGGCATTTTTCGTGATAAGGAGAAGTCTTATGATCTTGAGACTGCTGCTGGCAGACCCTGAGGAACCTCCCGTGAACATAAGGATAAAAAGCATAAGCACAATGAATCCGCCCCAAAGGGTATAATCGGAATTATAAAATCCGGTGGTTGTTATAACCGAGACCACATGAAATGCACCCTCCCTTAACGCCTTTGAAGCAGGGAAATCCGATTTTAGCAATAGCCAGAGGAACGCCAGAAGTATGAAAGAGAGGCAGGTTATGATGTAAAAGAAGAATTCATTATTCCTGACGACCTTTTTGACATTGCCTGTAAAAGCTAAATAGACCAGAGTCATATTTGTTCCGGCAAAGAACATAAAAACTGTAAGCAGCGTCAGAATGTATGGAGATCCGAATGCAGCAATTCCATTGCTCCTTGTCGAGTAACCACCGGTCGACATTGTTGAAAATGAATGGCATACAGCATCGAACATATTCATTCCCCCCAGCATCAGCAATATTGATTCCACAAGAGTGAGGATCACAAATACAGCTACAAGCCTTTTTGAAGCCTCCTTGATCTTCGGATGCAGTTTATCGGTTGCCTGACCTGTAAAATCGGTAATTGCGAGTTGTATATTGATTGTTTTCAGAACGGGTATTACAGAGAGTGAAATAAGGATAAATCCGATCCCGCCGATCCACTGGGTGAGACTTCTCCAGAAAAGAATACCATGCGGAAGTGATTCCAGATTTGTTAAGACGGTGACTCCTGTGGTGGTGAATCCTGAAATGGATTCAAAAAAAGCATCGGTGAAATTCTTTATTGTACCGCTGATCAAAAAAGGAATTGTACCAAAGAGGCTCAGGATCAACCATATTCCGGTAACAATAATGTAACCCTCCTTATTCCCGTAAACTTTCTCTTCATTGCGGAGAGGAGTAAAAACTATCACACCGGTTACGAAGGTAATAATTGCAGAGAGCAGGAGTGAGGATGCTGCATGTTCTTTATAAAGGTATGATACACCTGCAGAAAGCAGCATGAACAAGCCTTCTATTATGAGTACTATGCTGAAGACCCTCGCAACTACTCTGAAATTGACCATACCTTATCAGGTAAAGAATTTAGTCAGGCGGTCGTATGCAGTTGGCAAGGTGAAGACGACAACCTTGTCGTTGGCTTTTATTATGGTATCTCCGGTGGCTATGAACGGAACGCCATCCCTTGTACCGCCTCCTACAATGGCATCCTTTGGAAAATCTATACCCCTGAGGGATCCCCGCGTGATCCTGGCATTTTCGGGAACATTGAACTCGATGACTTCAGCATCGGTCCCGGCCATATATTTCACCTGAGTGACATTTGGATTTGTGGTATGCCTGAAAATCCTGCTCGCAGCAGATATTTTTTTGTTGATAATTGTGTCTATACCTGAGTTTTCTGCCAGGTTAATATACTCCATGTTTTCGACCTCAGCAATTGTCTTCTTTACACCCATTTTCTTCGCTAGAAGACATGAAAGTATGTTCGTTTCCGAATTTCCTGTTACAGCCACAAAAGCGTCCATATTGGAGATACCCTCCTGCTCAAGAAGATCGGCATTCCGGCAATCGCCGCAGATCAGCAGTGTATTATCAAGGATTTCAGCAAGGTCCTCGCATCTTTCGGGATTTATATCAATGAGCTTCACTTCACAGTTCTTCTGCATGTAGAGTGCAACATGCTTTCCTATCCGGCTGCCTCCAAGTATCATAATGCTCCTGGCCTCAAAGCTCTCCTTGCCTGAGGTCTTCATCATCTCATCAACACCTTCGGGTGTTGAGATAACATAGACGAGATCGCCCAGCAGGAATTTTTCCTTTCCCCTTGGGATGATGGTCTTGTCGTTGCGTTTAATAGCAACAGCCCTGTATTTGTCAGTTTTGTTTTTGATAGCTATCTCTTCAAGAGTCCTGTTGATTATCGGAGCCTTCTCATCAAGCTTCTGAACGAACATAGTAAGCTTGCCGCCCGAAAACTCCATGAACTCTGTTGTCCCTGTTTCCTGCAGTAAACCCAGAACCTCCCTGGCTGCTATCAGTTCGGGATAAATGAGCGAATCTACGCCCAGCGATTTAAAAAATTCAGGGGTGGATTCCTCGAGATAATCAAGGTTATCAATCCTCGCAATGGTTTTGACAGCGCCGAAACGTTTTGCCAGTATCGAAGATGTGATATTTGTATCTTCAGAATGGGTTACCGCGATGAAAAGATCTGTTTTTTTCTGAAGTACATCCTGAAGGATCTTTATTGAAGTTGCTGATCCATGATAGGTAAGCACATCAAGAGTGCTCTCAATAGGTTTAATACGATTCTCTTCGGGATCAATGATAACAATTTCATGGTTCTCATTCGACAGCATCTTGGCGAGATGTGTCCCAACTTCACCTGCGCCGGCAATTATTATTCTCATTGTTTTTTTGAAAAAAACAGCACAAAATAACAGATAAATAGCGTAATACTCAACTTTTTTAAGAAATTTATTTCGGATTCTACTGGTTTCTCCTTTGTGTCCCTTTGTGTTGTACTTGGTGAGCCTTTGTGGTTAACACTTATTTATTTCTAACCTCAAAGTATCACAAAGGATTCACCAAGGTTCACGAAGGATTAAACGAACAACTTGAGTGGAGCAAAGTCAGGCAAATTAAAGTTTGGATCTGAATGCCCCCGAATTCCTCACATAATAGACATGATCTGCCCTTCCGCTTCCCGGCCTTTCAGGTAACCTGTATCCCGCCGATACCTCCGATGTAATTACCAGATCCTGAACCGGATTGCTGAAAACCAACGCTCTGTCAATTTTGGGATACAAGCCGGTAAGTATCACAATATCAGGGTTATAAGTATTAAGCAGAGTAAGATTCAGAAAATCTGTGACCAGTATGGTTTTATTATTGATCTGTATGTTACTGCATCCGCTGGTGAGCCTGACCTGTTTCAGCTTCAGATGTCTTACTGCAGCGTGTTTAACGACATCGGGAGAAATTGTGTCAATTTCCGAAAACAAAGTCAGCATGTCACCGGTCCGGATACCAATTGTCGATAAACCAGGAGTATTGAAAACTATAATTTCTCCTGACCTCTTCAGCGGAATGCTTTTTACTGTTCCAGCCAGGATAAACAGCAATAAAGCAATCAGAGGATAATGGACTGATAAATTGCCCCTCCTCAGGAGAAAGACTGCAGAAAGGAAAATAACCAGGTATAGCAGAATGCATTC
>JADDYF010000318.1 GCA_015712185.1 Bacteroidales bacterium | reverse complement strand
TTTTCTCAAAGCGATTTGCTTTTGCCAGCCATGCTTTCTGCTCATTCGTAAGCTTATCCTGGGATTGACTCTGAACTAAAGCAGAGGAAAAGAAAACAGAAAATATAAGAACAAATACTTTTTTATCCATAGTTTCAAGATTTTTAAAATATTTAAAATGAGTTATCAATTCAGGATAATACAATCACATGCTTTCCAATAGTTCTGTCTTCAAAGAATCAACAAACTCACTCACCCACCTGTCGCCTTTGTTGTCTTTCTGGCGGTAGGAGATGAAGATGTCATAATTATATCCTAAAATGATGCTGGACATATGAGTATATTTCATTATGCAAGTTAAAACTTGTTTTGACCAAAGTCAAGTTTCTTTCGATTTGTGAGAAGGTAATACTCAGGAAGTGATAAGAACGGTGGCGACTATCACCGACCTTTAATTATATTTAAACTTTTCGTGGAATTTTACCCAAAAACCTAGCAAGAACCTAGCAAGAAACAAAAACCACTTATCATGTTTTCGAGATAAGTGGTTGATTGTGTGGTTGCTCCGTCAGGGCTCGAACCTGAACTTTTCTGATCCAGAGTCAGACGTGTTGCCAATTACACCACGGAGCAATTTAGCGGCTGCAAATATAAATAAATCTTCGGGAAAATAAACCAGACTCTTCTGTAAAATAGTAAGGGCGTTGCATGCAACGCCCTTACTACACGAAGTCAGCTTTTCATTCGTATTTTCAATTGGTTTCTTTTATACACATTATCCTCACCGGAACAGATGGTCCGGAATAAGCCAGACACACCTGGACATCCAGGTAATCATGCACCTTCTGGATCCTTGCTCCGACAATATATTTCTTCCCCTGGACAGGAACAAATCCGGCAATGCTCTTTTCAATAGCAACAGGTTGAAGGTACTTACGGAAATAATAACCTTCAATCCCTGCATTGACACTGTCCTCAAGAGCAAACCAGAGCTTATTGTAAAGACCGGTCCCGCATATTACTCTTGATGCAGTCACCTTCACATTACAATCGTTACTCTCCGTAAATTTGACCTCGTAACTCCCGTCATCATAATCTGTAGTGTCTCCCGGATCCCACCCTCCTGAAGATGTTGAATCACCCGGATCGTATCCGTTCAGAACATTTACATAAACCGTATCGAAGGAGATGTCATCGGTCAGGGAAGAAATACTGAAAACGAGAGTTTCTGTAATGTATGCTTCACACATGTCACCGTTGGCGTCGTGAAGAATGATGATTCCGGTCTCAGGGGGCTCGGTGTCGGAGAGCGTTTCATTCCAGATTATTTCAAAAGAATGATGCTTGCAGCCACCTGAATATCCCACCGTTATCTCAACTGAGTCACCTTTGATAACAATGCTCTTAAGGTCAAAAGGATCACTGTTTTCAGGGGAGCGGTTCAATGAGGCTTCAAAATAATCTGATGAACTCCTGGTAATGATCAATGAAGTCTGATCATCATCCGTAATCTCCCGACCCTTCCTGCATCCAAAAACTGCAACTGTCAGTAAGAATAAAATCAAATATCCTTTCACGGCTCTTATCAGTTTAATTATTCACAATACTCTCATTACTCATTCAAGAAAGGGAAGGGGGATGGAGGATCAATTGATAGTATAATATATTGTCAGCTTCGGCCTCATGCCCGCTTCCGGATAATCACTGGAAGCAAACCGGAATCCCGGGAACCTTTCTGTCGGCCAGAGTTTGAAAAGCATTCCAAATGTCCGTGTATCTATAGGCGACATTGAGATTGATTTATAGAGCCTTGTTATATCCACCTCAATAAAATTGGCATTTTTAATGAACGGAGAGATATAAACCTGGCCAAGTTCAGTAGTATTTGGCTGCGTGTTCCAGGTAACCTGGTGTTCATCCCATGGTCCAAGGATCTGCTGTAAAACAGCACCGTACCATACGACACCTGTTGACGGATCTGTAATACCAGCATTATTAATTATGTAGGTACTGTCGAAAGGTATAGGGATATCATAGGAAAGACGCAGGACAGCTTTCATAATAATTGCTGAATTAGGCAGGTCGCCAAGATTAAACCAGATAAGACTTCTGTTCGACCGCATCACTGTAAGGATCGGTTCAGTAAGGAAGGTAGCTTCAAAATATTTGTGGTCACCGAAGTTCTTATCAGGTTCGAGATTGGAGATCATTGCATCCTTCCCGTTATCAGGTCCCGGTTGAAGGACCAGCATCTTCCACTCATTGCTGCCTGATGGAATTTTAAGAATAAGCGGATTCTCTTTGGTGGTTGCCAGTAATTCCCTTTGTGAGAACTGCAATTTCTGAGGTTGGTAACCTTCTTTCTCAAGGAGAAAATAATAAACGGAATATCCTCCGCGGATGATAAGATGATTCACTGTTGCTTCAAGCCAGAAAGTATAATGCCAGCCATCGGGTGCATAGACTGTTAACTTTGCATTTGTGTACTGGTTGGTAGCTATCCATTCCGGAGTGACCAGAAGACAAGCTGTCCAGAAATGGAGTGGTGTAATGATCTGCATACCAAAGGTGACATACCCGAACTCATCGGGAGTATGTGTTCCCACATACAAAACTTCCGGCAAGATCCTTGTAACCTGTTCGGCATGAATGTTAAAAAGTATTGGAAGAGGATCCTTTACCAGGTATGCCAGGGGTGATCCTTCAACGGGAGATGCAAAAACAACCTCCCCGGAAGGATTTATTACAAGAAATTTGGTCAGCTTATACTCGCCGGTCACCAATTCAATATTCTCACTCATAAATCCTGTACCGAAAACATAAAGTGGTATAAGGGTATCAGTCACGACAGGATTACCTGCCGCATCTTCAATGGAAACCATGAGCTGGTATGCTATAAATGCGCTGTCAGGTAATACATCTGATTTGGATAAACCATCCTCCTCAGGTAAGCTGCCAAGAGAGAATTCAGCTGTCCCCTTGCCTATTGTGCCTGGTTTCTTTTCACACGAATAGAAACCGATCACTGCAAAAAGGACAAGAATGATCTGGAAAGATTTAAATAAAGTTTTCATAATCCTTAAGTTAGATTAAACAAAAAATCAGGTATATTCTGATTTTCAGTCAAAAAACATGCCAAAAGTCTAGTTTTTGGCAGGAATGACGTCAGCATTTTGACTAATGAATTGAGAAATTCCATGGTGAAAGAGTATGACGCAAAGAAGCGATGAGTATTGAGTAATGAGCATCAGAATTTAAACAACTCTCCGCTCACCACTCACCGCTACTTCACTTCTCATAAGCTTCAGCCTTTATTTATTCATCTTCGCCCAGGTATCCTTCAAAGGTACGGTTCGGTTAAAGACCGGATGTGCTTCAGTTGATTCGTAATCGACACAGAAATATCCTAACCTCTGGAACTGGAACTTATCGAGCGGCCTGGCTGGCCGGAGCGATGGTTCCAGCTTGCAGCCTTTAAGGATCTTCAATGAATCCGGGTTAAGGAAATTCCGGTAGTCATCTTCCTTCTGTCCGGCCGGATCTTCATGGTTGAAGAGCCTGTCGTAAAGCCTCACCTCTGCATTAACGGCATGTTGTGCCGACACCCAGTGAAGCGTTCCCTTTACCTTTTTC
>JADDYF010000301.1 GCA_015712185.1 Bacteroidales bacterium | reverse complement strand
CCTGAGATAACCAGCTGCCCCGGGCTGTTATAATTGGCAGGAACCACAATTTCTTCCACAGAAGCGCAGATGGTCTCAACAATACTGTCCTCAGCACCTATGATTGCCGCCATAGCCGACGGGGCTTTCTCACATGCTTTCTGCATAGCCTGCGCTCTTCTGGAGACAAGCAGTAGGCCCGATTCAAAAGTAAGAGTTCTGTTGGCAACAAGCGCTGAGAATTCACCAAGTGAATGCCCTGCAACCATATCCGGACTGAAGCTGTTTCCCAGAACTGCCGCAAGGATGGTTGAATGAAGGAATATAGCTGGCTGCGTGACTTTTGTCTGTTTTAAGTCATCATCAGATCCTTCAAACATCAGATTAGTGATCCTGAATCCCAGTACTGAGTTTGCATGCTCGAACATATCCCTGGCAACAGGTGACTTATCATAAAGATCTCTTCCCATTCCTGTGAACTGCGCCCCCTGCCCGGGGAAAACATATGCTTTCATATAATGAACTTAATTATAGTTTAGCCTCCTGCAAATTTCCCATGTACTCACAGCAGGTTTGAATTTATACAGTCAGCCTTGTGGTATTTACAGGATATTGATCAATGCAGTTTGGAACCAATCAGATGAACAAATTCCTCACGGGTGTTCAGATTACTAAGGAAAATTCCGGTAAATGCCGATGTTGTGGTCACAGAGTTTTGTTTCTGAACGCCCCTGATCTGCATGCACATATGCTGAGCTTCAATAACAACGGCAACCCCCAGGGGTTCCAGGCAATCCTGGATACAGTTTCGTATCTGTGTCGTAAGTCTCTCCTGAACCTGTAACCTTCTGCTGAAAGCTTCTACAACCCTTGCTATCTTGCTGAGTCCGGTTATATAACCGTCAGGTATATAGGCTACATGTGCCTTTCCGAAGAATGGCAACATATGATGTTCGCACATGGAGTAGATATCAATATCCTTGACGATGACCATTTGCCTGTACTCCTCCTTGAACTTTGCTGAGTTTATTATCTCGCACGGATTAAGGTTATAGCCCATAGTCAGGAAATTTAGGGCTTTAGCGACCCTTACAGGGGTTCTTTTCAGACCTTCCCTTTCAGGATCTTCCCCGATGAGTTTCAATACCCTGTAGTAGATTGTGGACAACTCATTTATGTTTTCTTCATTCCACGATTCTATCTTGTTATAACCGCATGATGCAATTCCATTTCCGTCATTTACAGTTTTAATCTTCTTAGCCATAATATTCTATTGAGTTATTTTCAGTTTCTTCAATCCTTATACAATGGAGCAGTGCTCCTTCCTTTTCAATAAAAGGTCTAAGCTGATCCCAGATAGCAACTGCCAGGTTTTCAGTCGTGGCAATTCTGCCTTTCATAAAGTCAACTTCAAGATTTATGTTCTTGTGATCGACCTTATGAATGACTCTTTCCTGAATGATCTGCTTAAGAGTATCAATATTGATAACAAATCCAGGTTTGTCTGACAGTTCACCCTTTACTGTAACATATAAATCATAATTATGTCCATGCCAGTTTGGATTCGAGCATTTCCCGAAAACCTTCCGGTTTTCTTCATCTGACCAGTCTTGCCGGAACATTCTGTGGGCAGCGCTGAATCTTTCTCTCCGCGTCAGGTAAATCATTGTGCCGGGTGTTTATAATTAATTATTAGCCAGCAAAATTGATCTTTTTAAATCATAAAAGCAATATATTTATACAGTTAATTGATTTGAAATCACTTTCTGCCTTAAATGTCTTTAAAGATTCTATATGTAACAGCTACTCAGGATGAGGCCGGCGCATTAAAGAATTTGCCGGGAATAAAGACTTCTCCTGAAGGATTTTTATTTGATGAACACGAAATAAGGCTTCTTATAACCGGTGTTGGTTCAATGTCTGCCTCGTGGGCAATGACCAAATGGCTTTCAGTCAACCCAAAGCCTGATCTGGCTATCAATGCAGGTATTGCAGGAAGTTTCAGGGAGGATATCATTAATGGCGATGTGGTGATTTCGGTTTCTGAATGTTTTGCAGATGCCGGGATTGAATCGCAAGATGGCTTCATCACTCTGGCAGAAGCCGGACTGGAAAATGGGGATAAATTTCCATTCAGAGGAGGAAGGATCGTAGCTGACAATAAATACAGCAGAATCGCAGCACAACTGCTTAAGCCGGTAAAGGCTGTTACTGTCAATACTGCAACAGGTTCAGCTGCCACCGCTGCAAGGCTGGCTGCCAGGTTTGATCCCGATATTGAGACCATGGAAGGTGCGGCTTTTTTTTATATTTGCTCCCGGGAGAAAATACCCTTCCTGGCAATCAGAGCAATTTCTAACAGGGTAGGCCCCCGCGATAAAAGCAAATGGAATATTCCTCTGGCCCTTGAGAATCTTTCCGAAAAACTGAACAGTTTTTTTTTAATGCTGTATGAATAAAACGAAACTGAAACTGGGTTTCTCACCATGCCCCAACGACACCTTCGTCTTTGATGCAATGGTACATGGCAGAATTGATACGGAGGGATTGGAATTTGACTATTTTCTTGCTGATGTCGAGGAGCTTAACAGCTTAGCCCTCAGTTCGGGAACGGACATTACCAAGATGAGTTTTTATGCATTTGCATTTGCAGCAAAAAATTATCTTATCCTCGATTCAGGCAGTGCACTGGGACACCACAACGGTCCTCTGGTAATCAGCAAAAGGAAGATAACGGCATCCGGGCTTGCTGAGTCAACGATCGCCATTCCCGGCAAATATACTACTGCAAACCTTCTGTTCAGCCTGATCTGGCCGGAAGCCATTAACAAGGTAGAATATCTCTTTTCCGGCATAGAGGATGCATTACTGGCTGAAGAAGTCGATGCAGGCCTTATCATTCATGAAACCAGGTTCACATACCGGAATAGAGGACTACATAAAATCGTCGACCTCGGGGAATACTGGGAGAACCTTACCGGGCTGCCGATCCCTCTCGGGACAATTGCCGTAAACAGGACCATAGACACCGGTATTGCACTAAAGGTCAACAGTATAATAAGAAGAAGCGTGGAATTTGCACTCAGGCATCCAAAGGCATCGCATGATTTTATCAAGACTCATGCCAGTGAAATGGACAGCAGCGTTGTGAACCGTCATATAAAGCTTTTCGTCAACAGGTACACCACAAGCCTGGGGAATGGAGGCAAAAAAGCTATTACTGAGCTTTTCAGGATTGCCGGTGAAAAAGGAATTATTCCTGAAATGCCGGAACGGATATTTCTGACCTCCCGTTAATTACCTGAACATTTTAATATCCTGTGTACCTGCAACAGGCATATTGGGTTAAAAAGTTTAAATTTGTTAAGAGTTACCGGCTCGTTATAATTCAAAACAAATTTTAATAACATGGCGTTTGAACCTGTAAACCCTAAATTAAAGGAACTTGTTATTAAAACCCGTTCCTACAGACGATTTGATGAATCTCACCCGGTTAGTTATAAAACTCTCGAAAGCCTGG
>JADDYF010000257.1 GCA_015712185.1 Bacteroidales bacterium | reverse complement strand
CATATCTACCGGCATTCCTCCCTTAATCTTACTCTCATCAGCTGCTGTCATGAATGCAAAAATCTCAATTGTCTCTTCGGCACTGACAGGAGGATTTCCGGTGTTGAAAAACTCAATGATCTCAGCAAGCAGAGGATTATATCCGGCGTATTTGCCCAATGCGGCTATCCCCTTCTCACCAAAAACAGTACCACCATAATCAGCTCTCCCGGAGCGTATTCCCCTGAATGTACCAATACGGCCGTCCTCCCACAGACCTGTTACCTTGTCAGTGTTTGCTGTGAATGTCCTGACAACAGTCTTACAGCCTGTTCCCATTATCGTAAATAATGTTTCCACCCCGTGTACTCCATACCAGTACAGATCGGGATGAGTCTTCTCCAGTGTTGCAGGACTATAAACATCTGCTCCAAGAACTTTTCCTATTGATCCGTCAGCAATCTCTTTTACTCCTGAAATATATCTTAAAGATGATGATGAAAACACAGGTACTTTTAAGTGACCTGCAATATTGAAGATAGCAATAGTATCCTCAAGACTTGCTGCAATGGGTTTGTCTATGAACATCCTTTTACCGGCTTTCAGAACCGGTATTGCCTGTTCGAGGTGAAGACGCCCGTCATTGGTTTCAAGAAGCACAAAATCAACCTTCTGAAGCAGTTCATCAAGTGAGTTGACGATCTCAACTCCAAGCTTTTTAACGTCCTCGGTGTAACCGGGTATCCTGTCGACGCTGCTCTTTATATCGTTACTGCCTTTGGGATAAGCGGCGACAACTTTGTATCCTCCAAATTCCGGACCAGCGGCCGGATCGTTCAGCACTCTCGTAAAGGCCACACTGTGTGACGTATCCAGCCCTATAATACCTATCCTGCCTGCCAGGGCATTTGTTGTATCTTTAAACAATAATGACTTACCATTCAAGCCAAGTCCAATACCTCCGGCGGCTGCTGTTTTAATGAATGTCCGCCGTTCTACCCTGTTCTTCATTCGAACATATTTTTAAAGCTAAATATCTTAATATCAAGAATATGATAATTATGGTTCAAAAAATCATCTGGGAATTTCTTATTTTTTTTGATTATATAAATGTAATATTTTTTATCAAAACCTGTATTAAATCAGTATGTTTTAACCAGTCTGATTCAGACAGGATAATGATTTTATAGGATTCGTATGTTTTCTTTTCTGTAATTTTGGTTCTTCTAACAGAGTATCGAATGTTCATTATTCCAAAAAAGGCCATTTCGATATTAATATTTATTATCTCCTCATTAATCCTGAGAGCACAGCCGGTTGATTTTAACGGACAGGGAGCCGGATGGGTCACTGCCAATAATTCCGGCGGTTTTGGCCTGCAGACCGGAGTCAGGTACATCCCTCAGCTTTTATTTAAAATATCTGTTAAAGAAAACTACAGCTTCGATGCTGAGTTCTCTGCGGACAGTTATCTGAACTACAGCATACTGCCCGACACAGATAACATTTTTGATGCAAAAGCCAGTCTATACAGGTTCTGGTTAAGGTTCGCAGGCGAGAGATTTGAGATACGTGCAGGCCTGCAGAAGATAAATTTCGGATCCGCTTCAATGCTGCGCCCTCTAATGTGGTTTGACAGGATCGATCCGAGGGATCCTCTAAAGTTAACAAAAGGAGTATATGGTATCCTGGGTAAATACTATTTCAAAAATAATACAAATATCTGGCTTTGGATGCTTTACGGTAATAAGGACACAAAAGGATGGGAAGTGATTCCGACCAGGCTAACCCGACCTGAATTTGGGGGCAGAATGCAGTTTCCTGTACCGAAAGGTGAATTAGCCCTGAGCTATCATAACCGGATAGCTGAATTCCCTGATGACTGGCAGCCACCCGTTTCCGGGAACAGATATTTCCCTGAAAACCGATTTGGATTTGATTTCAAGCTCGATCTTGGCGTTGGATTATGGTTCGAAGGATCAGTCACCCATCAGAAACAGGATGAATTACCTCCGTTTACCAGGGCTGTGACCATAGGTGTTGATTATACCTTCGGAATCGGTAATGGATTGAATATCACAGCAGAACATCTTGTAATAAACGCCTCTGATAAACTTTTCTCAAACTGGGAGCGATTATCATTTACGGGAATCGCCCTGGGAATTCCATTATCGGTAATAACCAGAGCAAGTACTATAGTATTTTATGACTGGAAGAATAAAGGTTTTTATCGTTTTGCCAATTTATCATTTACCTTTGATAACCTTGCATTCAATATAATCGGCTTCTGGAATCCCGAGAGTTTCAGGATATTTAACTATACTTCAGGGCCGAATATGTTTGCAGGAGCAGGAGGACAGTTTATGGTTGTTTATAATTATTAATAAAGTGAACATTTACATAGGATCCAGGTATTTCTTAAGAGGAATAAGGTATTAGGTCCTCGGTACTAGTTGCTGGATTCTCGGTTTTCATTTTACCGAGCACCAAGTGCCAGTCCATAAATCGATACAAATGAAAAATACAGAAATAATTTCAGTAAACAGTCTTACTAAAAGATTCCCCATGGGACTCGGTGAGTTCACTGCATTGAATGGCATAGATCTCACTATTACAAAAGGGGAGTTTTCGGGTGTTGTCGGACCATCAGGCTCAGGAAAGACAACATTGCTGAATATAATCGGATTGCTTGATAATCCCACCGATGGTGACGCAGTGATATTAGGAAGCTCAAGCAGGGCTCTCTCTGTCAGAGAAGCAGCAATACTGAGAAGAAAACATCTTGGATTCATATTCCAGACATATAACCTTTTACCTGTATATACAGTATTTGAGAATGCTGAATTTCCGCTTTTGCTTCTGAAAATGACTGCCGGGGAAAGGAAGAGAGCTGTTCTCGATGCACTTGAGTGGGTTGGACTCTCTGATAAGGTAGGTTCGAAACCTGCACAGCTCTCAGGCGGTGAATGTCAGAGAGTTGCCATAGCCAGGGCAATGGTTAAGAGACCTGAGATTGTGCTGGCTGATGAACCGACAGCTAATCTTGATGCCGAGAATTCACATCACATTCTCCGGACCATGCTGAAGCTTAATGAGGATCTGAAGACCACTTTTTTATTTGCCACACATGACGATAAGGTGATCAGTTATCTCAAACGCAAGATAACACTTATCGATGGCAAGGTATCACGCGACGAAACTATAATCCGTTAATCTGAAATCATTATGCTTGCTTTTAAACTTGCTATAAAGAATCTTATCGGTGCAGGACTGCGCACATGGCTGAATGTATTTGTCCTGTCGCTTGCACTGGTGATGATTGTCTTCCAGTCGGGTATTATACACGGATGGGATGTACAGGCCAGAATTGATACGACTGAGTGGGCAATCGGCGGCGGTGAGTACTGGCATGATAACTACGATCCGTATGATCCGCTTACCCTGGATGACGGTCATGGCCTGCTTCCCCCGGAACTGTCAGGATTATACAATGATGGTCAAGCTGCACCTGTTCTTGTGACACAGGCATCCGTTTACCCGGAAGGAAGAATGAGAAATATCATTTTAAAAGGTATCGATCCTGATCAAAAGATTATAAAGCTTCCGTCCTCGCAAATGGCGGGAGACACCTCTGTAATAAATGCTTTGATCGGTACCAGGATGGCAAATGCGACAAAACTCAATAAAGATGATCTGGTTGCTGTAAGGTGGAGAGATGAAAATGGAACCTTCGACGCCACTGAAATCAGAATTGCAGGTATATTCCGCACCAATGTCCCGGAAATTGACAATAATCAGATCTGGATTCCGCTTGACAGGCTCCGGAAAATAACAGGTCTTGAGGATAATGCTACCTATGTAATTCTCAAACAAGGTATTACATCGATCCCAACTGTTCCCGGATGGATATTTAAGGATCGTGATTCACTTTTAAGCGATATAGAAAGCATCATCAAAGCAAAAAGTATTGGCGGTATAGTCATGTACATAATCCTGCTGTCACTTGCACTCCTGGCAGTGTTTGATACGCAGGTCCTCTCTATTTTCAGGAGGGAAAAGGAAATTGGTACATACATTGCACTCGGGATGACCCGATGGCAGGTTGTCCGGCTTTTCACCGTCGAAGGGGCAATGCATTCGGTACTCTCAATTTTTGCTGCAGCAATCTGGGGTACACCGCTCCTGTTCCTTGTGGCGAAATACGGTTTTGCTATGCCTAAAGCTACTGAAGGATACGGACTCACGATCGCTGAAAAGATCTTTCCGGTCTACGCACTTGGAACGATTATCGTAATGACTTTGATCATACTGATTACCACAACAATTGTAAGCTTCATTCCGTCAAGAAAAATAGCCGGCATGAATCCAACTGAAGCATTAAGGGGGAAAGTACAATGATTAAATTTATAATAAAGGGATTGCTGAGGGATAAGCACAGGAGCAGACTTCCCCTGATCGTGGTCGCAATCGGTGTAATGCTGACGGTCCTTATGACCACATGGATAACAGGTGTTCTGGGTGATTCAATAAATCTTAATGCCAAACTCTCCACCGGTCATGTCAAAGTCATTACAAAGGCTTACAGGGAGAGTATGGATCAGATCCCTGTCGATCTTTCACTTACAGGTACTAAAGCGCTTATCACTGAGCTGAAAAAAGATTATCCTTCAGCTTCATGGGTTGAAAGAATTCAGTTTGGCGGTCTGCTCGATCTGCCGGATGAAAATGGCGAGACAAAAAGCCAGGGACCATTTGCAGGGATCGCAGTTGACCTTTTTAATCCATCATCCGGTGAAGCTGAACGGCTGAATTTAAACCGGATACTTGTAAACGGAAGGCTGCCTTCTGCCTCCGGGGAAATACTTGTAAGCCATTCATTTGCAGAGAAGCTGGGGATCAGTATAAACGACAGGGTGACATTTATCGGGACTACAATGTACGGCGGAATGACAATAGTAAATTTCACTGTTGCCGGAACTATTAGATACGGGATCACCGCACTCGACAGAGGATCGGTAATCATGGATATCTCTGATGCGAGAAATGCCCTCGAGATGGAAGATGCATGCAACGAGATCCTTGGTTTCACTGATGTTGAGTATTATGACGACTCAAAAGCATCAGAGCTCATGGAATCTTTCAATGACAGTTATGCTTCGGACAATGACCAGTTCGCTCCTGTAATGATCAGGCTTCGGGATCAGAATGACCTGGGAGGCCTGATCGATATGATGTCGGGTGTTGTCGGTATTGTCAGCTTTGTTTTTATACTGGTATTGTCTGTTGTCCTCTGGAATGCCGGACTTATCGGAGGATTACGCCGGTATGGCGAGGTTGGCCTCAGACTGGCAATGGGAGAAGAAAAAGGTCATATCTACAGGTCAATGATTGCTGAGTCACTCGCAATAGGAACAGCCGGTTCAGTTATCGGAATTGCTCTCGGTCTGTCTCTGTCTTACCTGTTACAGCAGAAAGGTCTGGACTTCAGCAGTGCCATGCAGAATGCTACAATGCTTATGCCGGGAGTTTTCAGAACAAGAATAACTCCTGAAGCATGGTATATAGGTTTCATACCGGGGATCATTGCGACAGTCCTTGGCACGATGCTTGCAGGCATAGGTATTTATAAACGGCAGACTGCCCGGCTTTTCAAAGAGCTCCAGTCATAACACAGAAATCCAATCTGTTAAATCATGAAAAATACAATTATATATTTCATAATCACCTCAATAGTCTCACCATTATTTTCCCAGCCGTCAGGAAAAGAGATACTTAACCTGATCGATAAGAATCTTGCCGCCGGAACACGGATAATGACTGCCAAAATGATCATTAGTGGTGCAAGGGGAAGCCGTACAATAGAATTCAAAACATGGGCTGAAGGTGAAGAAAGAGCGTTCACCGAATATACGAATCCGCCGAGGGAAAAAGGAACGAAGATGCTTAAACTTGAAGACAAGCTCTGGATCTTCTCTCCATCCACCGACAGGATTATACAGATAACCGGTCAGATGCTGCGCCAGTCGGTGATGGGATCCGATCTGTCATATGAAGATATGATGGAAGATCCTGACCTTACAAGCCATTACAATGCTTCGGTGATCGCATCCGATACAGTCCAGGGCCGGGATTGCTGGGTGTTGCAGCTTAACGCTGCAGGTGAGGGGGAAGCTTATGAAGTCAGGAAAATATGGGTTGACAGGGAGAGATTTGTTCCTCTCAGGGAAGAACTTTTTGGTAAGAGCGGGAAACTTCTGAAGAGGACACAGCTATCTGAGGTCACAAGGATCCAGGGGCGGTGGTATCCTATGAAAATCGTATTTAAGGATATGCTTAAAGCCGGTGACGGAACTCAGTTTATTATCGAAACCCTCAGACTTGATGATCCTGTCCCGGAAAACATCTTTTCAAAAGCTTCCTTGAAATGAAATCATTATCTGTTTATCCACTCCAATAGCTGTTCATTTCTTTCCTTATCTGAATTACCTGCCAGTATTAGAAGGTTACTGTCAGCTTTTCTGTAATGGTATACAGACCTGATGATTTCAAGATCTTTATCAATCCCGGAAGAATCAGTTACACCACCGTTCCCATCAGTTACGCCGGAAATGACAAGTTTTCGTGGTGCCAAGGAACCGGCAAGATCAGGCAGATCATATTTCCTCAGAGCTCCCGGTACAGCGCTGAGAATGAAAAACGGATTATAAAACCTGTTCATGACTATCGATCTGTACGACGAAAACGGTTCAACCAGTATTATTTCATTTATTGCCGGTTCGAATGCAGCCGCATGCAATAATACAGGCGCCATTTCCTTCCTGGCAAAACCGGTGATTTCAGCACTTGCATTGTTATTTTTCAGTATCCTGACCAGTCTGACCACATCACCAGCCTGTATTCCTGTGATACTTCTTCCGATAACCATTGATGCGTACCAGAGGTTATGTGAAGCTCCTTTAAAATAAGCATCTCCCTTCAGTGCTCCCTGACCCAGTTCTCCCGTTCCCGGCAGGTCAGGTGCAAGAACCGTAATACCCTGGTTAACATAACGTTCAATTTCACCTCCGTTTCCGGCTTCAGCGGCTTTACCAGAGGGATGAAGGTAGATCATCACCCTGTTACCGGGTTTCCCGGGTCTGAACAGAAGATAAGGAATGACATATTCACCTTCCCCATTAATGAAATACTTTTCAATAGAGTATTTTCCCCTTTGGATCCGTCCTGTAAAGACCGGTTCTCCAACTTCCTCAGGCTCCCTGTATCCTGATAGCCGTTGAGCTGAATGAACAGCTTCGGGGAGAAATACTTCAGGATTATTCCTGGAGGTGGTCAGCCTGATAATATTTTCCTCCGCCAGTTTTCGATTCAGACTGAAGACGGTTTCTCCTCCCAGGGAGGTTGAAACCTGTCCTGTGCTGGTTACGCGCAGCTCTTCTGCTGTTAATGGCTGTGCCTCCTCATCAAGATTATTGCCCGGATTATTAAGATGCTTCCGGAAAAAAGCATACATGGCTTCCCTGTTCTTTAAAGTTGAAGCATGACCGGCATTATCCTCGATCCGTCTGAAGTTATCCTCCTTACCATAAGCTTTATAAATACCTGTAACTTCCTTTTCCGTTTCCATCGCACCCTGTATATTGAACATGTCATTGGTAGTGGTAATCAATAGCGCGGGTTTTGGAGCCCTTACGATAAGGAAATCGGGATGGTCGAGACCCCGTGAGATCAGGTTGAATAAATTCTGTTCCGCATCCTGAGGACCAATGGATTGAAGCAGCCTGGTATAGTTGGTGATATAGTTTTCCGGTGCGGCTGCGTATATCCTGTCATCCATGGCAGCAATAAAGGCTGATTGCGTCCCTCCTCCCGACCGGCCTGTTATCCCGATCCGGCCAGGGTCAACTTCTTTCCGTGTGATAAGGTAATCCACCGCTCTTATTCCATCGAGTATCATATAATATGCCTGCGAACTCCCGGCTATAAAAGCCTGAGCTCCCGGATAGGAATGTTCGCTGGTTGGTTCGCCGACAATCGACTTGCCTTTTTCAGGCTCAAGATACTCAAGCCGTTCACCCTGACCGACCGGATCGAATGCAAAAACAATAAATCCCTTTTTTACAAGATTCAAAATGACATGCTGATACACTGAACTCCGGTAACCTTCAGCCGAATGACCGCTGCAATAAATAATTGCCGGTGCTTTCTGGTTCTTTTTCATCCCTCCCGGAATAAACAGGGAAGATGTTACATAAAACCGTGGCAGAGATTCATAAATAATATGTTCAACTTTATAGCCTTCCTTGTCAAGAACTCTTACAATTTTTGCATTCAGGGGAGTTTTCACGGAATAAGATCCGACAATGTCATGAAGGGTTTTCCTGATCAGTTCCTGCCTTTTCTGCCAGTCTGCAAGTGATTTCAGCCGGGCTGTTTCATCTTTCCTTTTTGCCAGAAGATCATATGCCTGTGATGTAAGGTGATGATAAAGTGAGTTGGCTGCATCACTGTATTCAAGCCAGTTGTTTCTTATCACATCAAGTTCATTCTGAGCGGAACTCCTGATACCTGCCAGAAAAATTACCTGAATAATAAACAGAATCCTGAAGAATGAATTCATCGGTTTTTTTATTTGTATTGTTAATTATTTAACAGTTAAGCTTTTTGACTGAATCTGAAATATTGAAATTTTAAAACACGTAGACGTTATAAAAATCAGTTTTCAGATTCGTGTTTTTAAATTTACATTTTTTTGAAATAAAATTTTCAATTAACTTATGCGTTTATTTTATTTGACAATTTTCATATTTTCATTTTCAACCATGAAGAAGACAAGAACAGCAGGAATTATATTAATACTTTTAATAGTATTAGTTACATCAGGAAATGTAAAGGGACAGGAGATACCTGAGGTACTATTCAAAAGCTCCCTGACAGATCAGATGAATTACCTCCAGGACAGAACGCGGATATATGAAAATTACAGGGCTATCAGGGAAGACATGTTCCAGCTGATAAAGAAAAATACTCTGGATACCCTTTCTTCTGCCAAAAATCAGATTGCAGGTCTGAGAAACACCAGGAACAGGCTGAACATTACCATTGATTCTCTGAATACTGCCCTCGACACGACCAAGCTCCAGTTAAGTGAAATGACAATCACAAAGGACAGTATTAAAGTGCTGGGTATTGAGCTCAATAAAGTCACCTATAACTCCATAATGTGGATCCTTGTCGCAGGACTTATCACCCTGCTTGTATTCGGATTTCTTGCTTTCAAACGGAATATTGCCGTGACCGCCAGCACAAAGAAAGAGCTCAAGGATCTGAAAGATGAGTTTGAAGCCTACAGGAAATCCTCGAGGGAAGCCCGCGAGAAAATGTCGATGGAACACTTCAACGAGCTGAAAAGACTCAGAGGCGGTTGATATAGGATAGGGCTCAGGGCTCAGGGCTCAGGGTTCAGAGTTCAGGGCACAGAGCTAAAATCCAATAGTATATTAAAAGTAAATGCTAAACAACAGAGGGCATTGTGTATGGCTTCCGGTATTTACGCGTCAGCAATTTATCTGCTTCACGATCATTTACAAATCGTTCCGACTCCGGATTAAAAGTCAGTTTCATTCCTGTCCGGTACGATATAATCCCCAGATGCCCGAGTGCAGCCGATAAATGCCCTTCGAGGATATCATTATCGAGGTCTTCTCTCTTCCGCGACCTTACGCAGTCTATAAGGTTTTTCCAGCCATCACTTCTCTCCTCGGGAGGAAAATCGTTATCTGATTTAGATGGTCCGGGTTCATTTTTTGTGCCAAAATATGTTTTATATCCGTCGCCGCTGAAGGACATCCATCCCTGATCGCTGTACAGGAAGCAATCTGCTGAATCTCCCATGCCCTCGGGATTTGTACAGAGGCTTCTTACTTCATTCTGGATTATCGTCCCATCATCATATTCATAAACGGCGATCATTGTATTGGGGACTTCCTGGTCATCATCACGTACAAACTTTCCGCCGGAACAATGGATTCTTACAGGATGGGTATTTTTATTTAATGCCCATCTGACAGTATCCATCCTGTAAATTCCGTTGTTTCCGAATTCTGTGGTACCTGTATCCCAGTACCAGTGCCACTGATATATGTACCTGTTCTCATTGAACGGACGGTAGGGAGCGGGTCCGAGAAACATATCCCAGTGAACACCCTCCGGTATCGGGCTGTCGGACACATGTTCGATTGGCACCCTGTACCTGTAAGTAATTCCTTTGGCCATATAGACTTTACCCATCTTACCGTCGTGGATGAATTTAATTCCTTCCTTTACTGCCTTGCTGCTCCTGTAACAGATACCCGACTGAACTATCCGGTTATATTTTCTGGCTGCTTCCACCATCTTACGACCTTCGGAAACATTATGGCATACAGGTTTTTCGACGTAAACATCCTTTCCAGCCTGGCAGGCCCAGATAGTCATAAGTGCATGCCAGTGATCGGGTGTTGCAATTGAAACAACATGTATATCTTTATCGTCCAGAACTTTGCGGAGATCGAATTCTGTTTTCGGTCTGGCCCCAAACAGTTTCTCTACTGTGGCCACTACACCCGGGAATAATCTTTCGTCAGTATCACAGATTGTTTTCACTGTTACGTTGGGAATTTTTGCATAGGTATTTATGTGAACTCCTCCCCTGCCGTTAATCATACCTCTTACATTCTTTCTCTGTCCGCTGGTGCCGATAACTGCAACATTTATCCGTTCATTAGGACTATCTGAGATCATACCCTTCATGTATGCAGGTGCGACCATCAGGCCTCCTGCCACCGAGGCTGAGTCTTTAACAAAATCACGTCTTTTCATTGGTGTTTAATTTTGGTAATCTGACTAAGGAAAGATTTATTTAGAATTATTCTTAGTTGAGAATCATTATCATTTGAGAATAATTATCATTTAATAATTATTATCATCTGACTTTATATATCATCTAATACTTTTTATCATCTGATAATCATTATTACCTGAGTATAAATATCATCTGATAATTAACATCCTTTGAGAACTAATCTCACTTGAGAATCACTATCCTTTGAGTATTATTCTCATCTAAGAATTAATACCCTTTGAGAATTGTTCCTGTTCATAACAACTCAAATCTGATAATCTTCACTCAAGAATATTTCTCATATACTCAATGCATTTTGTTACCTCTTTTGCAGGATCTGATCCCTCAGGTATATTGTACTCAAGCTCTATATCCACATGTATCGGCCACTTTTCCTTCTTGAGAAGCAGCAAAATGTCAGCAATAGGCGTTTCTCCCTTACCAAAGGGCATATTCGCACCGGCCGGAGTACTCTTCGGTCCTGTCTTATCCTTAATGTGAATGCTTCGCATCTTATTGTGGTACTTGATAATAACATCATTTGGATGCAACCCGGTAGCCCCGTAATAGTGCCCGGCATCAAGATTCAGCATGTTCGCCGGAGAATATTTGAAAATGGTATCAAAAGAGAAACCAGGTTCAGCCGGCTGCTGATGAGTATGGTACATTGCCAGGCTCTTATGCTTCTCTGCAAATTTTCCTAACCGCTGAATGGCCGTCTCACTATACTCGTCAGTTATACCTATCGACCCCAGCACTTTTGCAGCAGTATAGGCGTAATCTATTTCTTCATCCGACCAGGAAGAGGGAGCAAACTTGGCTATATGAACCTTGATCCCGGCCTTATTGAATTTCTTACGCATATCCTCATACCTCGACATCGGCAGGGAAAGCCTCCACTGACGTTGTTTATCCCTGAGCTCTTCGGCTGCCCTGGCAAATTCAGCCTTTTGCTCATCCGTTAGCTGGCCTCTCGGTCTCTGCGGCATCTGGGGAAGTCCCAGATCCTCCTCAGCAACACTTCTAAGTTCAATCGAGTTTATCCCGGCCATCAGAAGGTACTGAATCACTTCATCTACCTTATGAGGCATGTTCCGGTAACTGTAGGTTGTACAGCCAAGCTGGACACCGTTAACTTTTGAGTTTGGTCTTTTGGCCGGAGTTCCTATTGAAAATGAATACTTTGCAGGTAAAACTGCCATGCCTGTAATAGCTGCTGCTGAGGTTAAAAATGTGCGCCTCGTGATTTTTGACTTCTTCATATCTCTTTTTTTAGTGGTTTATTAAGTTCATAATACAGGTTTACTCTCAAGGGCTTTATATTCATACACGAGCTTGCCTTTAACGAATGTCTTTTTGATCACCAGTTCATTATTTACAATACTAAAGAGTATCAGGTCTGCCCTTTTCCCGACCTTTATCTCTCCCCTGTCGGTGAGATTATAGAATCTGGCGGGATTGGTGCTTGCCATCCGGAAGACTTCAGAAAGCGAACATCCGGTAACTTTCATGACATTTGCCACTCCCTTCTTTACCGGGGACGCCGATCCGGCAAGTACATTCTGGGAAGGATACCTGATCATTCCCTCAGGTGTGAGTTCAATAGTATCTCCTTCAACATTAATGAATTTCCCGGGAGGCAACGAGGCATAGCTGGTAACATCCGATGTTATGATGGTTTTATCAGGTCCCTTCACTTTGTAGAAAACGCGGATCTGCTCGGGATTTAAATGGAATCCGTCTCCTATAATACTGATCATGAGACGATCATCCGCGAGCTGAGGCCAAAGCGGATTTACATGTCTGTTGATCATATTGGCACACCCGTTTCCCAGATGTGTTGCGATGCTTGCACCCCTGTCAATCGCTGCCTTGATAATCTGAGCATTCCCGTTGTGATGACCGAGCGCAACAATGATCCGGTTCTCTATGCATCTTGTTATAAAATCGAGGGCTCCCTCCACCTCAGGGGCAACTGTCACCTGCAGGATATTATTGCCCGATGCTTTGTTCAGTTCAAGGAATTCATACCAGTCGGGCTTTCTCACGTAAGTCAGGGGGTGAGCACCTCTGTATCCATCAACCGGTGAGATGAATGGTCCTTCAAGATGAAAACCGGGAATCGATCCCAGCAGAGATGGATCATCCTTTGCCTTCCCGAGGACGTTGAAGTTCTTTCTGAGGAGGTCATGGCTGTTCGTGGTAAGTGTTGGCAGGAACGTAGTAACACCTGTTTCCCACAATGCTTCTGTGGCTTTCTTTACTCCTTCAGCAGTCAGTTCTCCCCCTCCAAATGTAAAAGATACACCGGCAAAGCCATTTACCTGGTTGTCTATAAGCCCTGGTGCCAGATAAAATCTACTGTCGCTACTCGGCAGCTTTCTGACTTTTTTTACTGCAGTGATTATTCCCTCTTCTACTGTTATTGTAACGGGTTTATTATCTGAATATAATATACCACTTATCTTTTCCTGACCATAGGAAAGAGGTACTGCTAAAAGATAAGAAATAACAAGAAGGTGTCTCTGAAAACTTCCTGAAATCTGCCGCCTGTTTCTGATCATAACCGGGGATAATTTGACTACAAAATATGAAAAAAAACCGAAAGATTAGTACCTTAACGTTTGTATATCGGATCTTTGTTTCTGATTGCAGGTCATTGGGATTCTCCGGTTGCAGGCAAACCTTCTGATAAATGTCTGGAACCAGTTGCCATTAGCCGGTTTCCGGAAGCCGGTCACCTGGCCACCCAAACCTGCAACAAAAGCATACACGTCCGTAATTACAATAGAAACATTACTAAAATCCAGACATATGAACAGAAGAAAATTCTCAAGGAATATTATGATGGCCGGTATCTCAGTCCCATTAATAAATTCCGGCTCACCAGAACAAGTAACTAAAGGCACTGCAGGGAAAGAAGATACCAGGAACATTCCTGTCAGGGAATTTGATGTTGTAGTAGCAGGAGGAGGCACTGCAGGTGCTGTTGCCGCTATTGCATCCGCAAGGAACGGGGCTAAGACTGCACTGATCGAGAGTAAGGGATATGTTGGTGGTACTGTGGTTGAAGGAGGGACTGCCCTGCATAGTTTTTTCAACCTCTGGAAAGCCTTTCCGGGTGTTGAGAAACGCCAGGTTGTGAGAGGTATTCCCCAGGAGATAATTGATCGTCTCCTGCTGGTGGGAGGTACAACAGGACACGGCGACGTTACGGGAAAGATCGATTACGACTGCGTATGTACTGCCATCGATACCGAGCTGTATAAACTGGTTGTCCTCGAAATGCTTTCTGAGGCAGGTGTTAATGTTTTCACAAATACAATCGTTGCCGGTGCAGTGAAGAAAGGTTCAGCTGTTGAAGGAGTGATAACACAAAGCAGGATGGGAAGGGAACTGTTTAAAGGAAAATGTTTTGTGGACAGCACAGCATATGGTGATCTTTCGGCATATGCCGGGGCAGAATTCATTGAGCTGAACGACCACCCGGTCTGTAACAGCATGGGTGTAGGGAATGTAAATATCGAAAAGCTTTATGCTTATCTGATGAAGAATAATGCACTTGGTGATCTGGCATGGGGCATCCGGGATGGTAAGGATGGACAGATAATCAGGATGGGAAGCGAAAGCGGTTATACTATAAGGGGTAAACTTCCCGATGAATTTGTAGATGGTATTGTAAAACTTGGTTCAGGACTGATAACAACCACTGTGCACGATAACTACCTGATGTTCATTAAAGTAAATTACAAGCTGCCGCTTAGCCCCA
This sequence comes from Bacteroidales bacterium, assembly GCA_015712185.1. Classification (GTDB taxonomy): domain Bacteria; phylum Bacteroidota; class Bacteroidia; order Bacteroidales; family VadinHA17; genus LD21. Next base: position 614 of record JADDYF010000257.1, on the reverse strand, counting down.
CCAACAGGGATGAAGTAGCTAAAGCAGAGCTGATAATCAGGAGAAATCAATTTAAGACTCTAGAATTATTCAGGAAGTATCTTCCCGGGTGTGAAAATGCTTTTATAGCACGGACAAGTCCATCGTTAAACATACGCCGCGGCCGGACAATTACCTGTGATTATGATATTACTCTTGATGATGTAACAGGAGCCAGGCACTTTGATGATGACATCATGGTATACGGATTCCACGATTCAGCGCCAAGATACCAGATCAAGGACGGAGGAACATACGGATTACCTTTTAGTGCTTTAAGAGTAAAAGGTATAGACAATCTTCTTGCAGCCGGAATGCTTATTACGACTGATTTCCAGGCTCATATGTCAACCAGGAACACAGTATGCTGTATGGGACAGGGTCAGGCAGCAGGAACAGCAGCCGCATTATGTGCTATCAGGAAATTAGGAACTCGTGAGTTGAAGTATACTGACCTCAGGACTGCTCTTAAAGAGGGAAATGTATATTTTGAAAGTTAGTTGCCTGAACAATAGCCCCGTCCCGCTCTGCGGGACCGCCCCCTGATAGAGGGCGTTAAAATCAGGATATTAAGGAAGTCTATTAGTTTACAGAGA
>JADDYF010000236.1 GCA_015712185.1 Bacteroidales bacterium | reverse complement strand
CAAGGGAGGCATACCGCTCATGCAATTTCTTTCGCAGTTCAACAAGGTTTCTAAGCTGGATATGCAGCTCTTTTTCATCGAAAGGTTTGGCAATGTATGCATCGGCCCCCCTTTCCAGTCCTGCCAGGCGCGAGTCAATATCTGCCTTTGCTGTTAACATCACCACCGGAATGTGACTGGTACGGAAATCGCTTTTGACCCTCTCTAGTAACCCGATGCCATCCATTACGGGCATCATCACATCACTTAAGATGATATCAGGTATGAGCTCAATGGCTTTTCTGATACCGGCCTGTCCGTTTTCGGCTACCTCAACTCTGTACTCTGTTTTAAGAATCGCATGGAGATACTGCACAACGTCGTGATTATCTTCGACGATCAGCAGCAACGGTGCTTCTGCAGGTTCACCCTCACCCACTGAGCCAGGCTCTGCCGGGGATTGAAGCTGCTGAAAAGATTCCTGCATGTCACCTGCCGGAGCGTTTCTGGTAACCGGCAGGGTAATTGTGAATTCCGTACCTGAGCCCGGGATGCTCTCAACAGAAACAGAGCCTTTCAGAAGTTCCACCATCTCTTTTGTATAAGCCAGGCCAAGGCCGATACCTCCTGATGAGGCTCCGGAATCTACCTGGTAAAACCGGCCGAAAAGATGATCCAGATGCTCTTTTTCAATGCCGATTCCCGAGTCCCTGACACTGATGGCGAACAATTGCTCTTTTTCCATAACACTAACTGAAACTTCTACTCGGCCTCCCTCAGTGGTAAACTTCAGAGCATTGGAAACAAGGTTGGTCATAATGTGCAACAGCTTGTCAGAATCAAAATCCATCTCGAAATGTTCAATTGCTGATTCAAATGTCAGATTTACTTTCTTTTTGATGGCTTCCGATTCGAAAAGTTCCACCAGGTAAGCAAGATAACTGACAATATCCCTCCGGACAAGATTTACAGATATAGCACCTGCCTCGATTTTAGCCATACCGAGCATCTGGTTCACCATCCGCAGAAGGATGTTGCTGTTAGTTCTGATTTTCTTCAACCCTTTCTTTGTCCATTGTTCCGGCTGTTTTTCAATAAGATCGGTCATACCCTCTATGACCGTAAGCGGGGTACGGAATTCATGGGTTATATTTGCGAATAACCTGCTTTTCATCTCATTTATCTCTCGCAGGTGTTTGGTTTCCATCTCTTCAAACTTCCGTTGCTGTCTGATGTAGTTAAGGACGATGATCAGAATAGGTCCGGATAAAAAGATTATATTGAACATATACAACATCGAATTCAAACGTGGTGTTACATAATCCGGAACCTGAAGCCAGGGTTGCAGGATCATCGTGAGAATTACCAGAAAAATATACAGGGAAAACAAACTGACTGAATACCATGTTTTATGCCTTGACACAGAGGAAAGAACATTGTTAAGACCAACGAAGATCAAACCGGCTGAGGTAGGTATCCCGCCCAGGCGAATTATGAAATAAAATGTCACCAGTTGTTGCATTACACTTGTTACAAACCCGATTGGAATGAACCGCCTTGGAAACACCAGAAATAATATTAGGATTGCTATAAAAATCACCAGAATGGCATAAAGGTAATGGATAACCAATGTGACCTCAGGCAGAAAACCCAGAAAGACAATAAGGAAACTAAGTCCCTGAAAGGTGGCAAAGGCAGTATTTTTCCAGGCAGATTTATGTACATAAATTTGATTTTCACTGTAACCTGGATAAGAAATTTTTTTCTCCAGCCACAAGTCCAGTCTATGCAGGATATTTCGGCTCATGAATGTTTAAACTATTATCATATTGATATTAATATGATATTATTTATATATTATTATGATATTACTTGTGGTTCGTAAGTTCGTACATTTAAACTATGTCATAAGAACCTACGAACCTACGAACCTACGAACTTACGCACTTACGAACTTATTTTGGCCTCAAAGCTTTTCTTATAGCTTCAATATTCTTCTGATTCACTATACTTTTCGCTTCAGGAGTGTAAAGGAAATCTATTTTATCCCTGTACTGCTCAGTTATCTTCGAACGCACCATCTTACCCACGCTGCTTATAAGCTTATTATCGATGCTGAATGGTTCATCCAGAACTGCGACAGCAGCGGGAAGCCAGTTTGACGGGAAAAGGTAATCATAAACTCCCCCCTGCTTATACTGTTTTATCTCTGATCCCAGAAGATTCAGGACTGCCGTTACTCCTCCCGGTTCAGAAGGATCTATATTATTATTCTTTATCCAGATTGACAGGGTTTCGCTGTCCGGCACCAGCAATGCAGAAGTATATTTGCACTGGTTATTGTAAAGCATTATCTGATAGATAAACTCCGATCTGCTGGTTATGGTTTCTTCGATTGCTTCCGGACTGTATTTTTCCCCGGTGTCTGAGATAAGGAGGCTTTTAAGTCTGCCAAGCACGTAAAGGAATCCGTCTTTATCAATGTATCCGATATCGCCTGTATGCAGCCATCCGTTGCGAATAGTTTCATTTGTGGCTTTTTCGTTCCTCCAGTAACCTTTCATTACATTCTCACCGCGGAAAGTGATCTCTCCTTTTTCACCAACCGGAACTTCTTTTCCCTCCTCATCACGGATTTTCAGATCAATGTTTTTGAATATAATACCGGATGATCCCAGCTTATGACGACTCTCAATATTAACCGAAATACCGGGTGAACCTTCAGATAATCCGTATCCCTGATAAACAGGAATCCCTATTGCATAGAAGAATTTCTGGAATTCAATATCAAGCATTGCACCGGTGCTGAACAGGAACTTCAGATTCCCTCCGAAATTAGACCTGATCTTCTTAAACAGGATTGTATCATAAAGTCTGACCAGCGGCTTAAGGAATATCATAAAACCTTTACCTCTGTCCCATCCTGTGCCATTGTATCGGTATGCAACCTTTAACGCATGCCGGAAGAGCTTTTCAGCGAAAGATCCCTTTTCCCTTACTCCCTTTACTATTCCCTTTCGGAAGTTCTTTACGATTGCCGGTACGCTGAGCATCATGAAAGGTCTGATCTCCTTTATATTCTCCGGTATATGTTTAAGGCTGTCAAGATATGATTTACCCCATTGTACAGAAGCGAGGCTTGATCCAATTTTCATACTTAAGTAAAGTCCGAGAGTATGGGCTAACGAATGGTCCCACGGGAGGATCAGTAGTGTTGTCCAAAGCTCGTTGGCATCAATAACGGTTAAGGCTTGTTCAATGTTGGCAATATAATTTCTGTGTGATAATATGACTCCTTTGGGATCAGTTGTCGTTCCGGAGGTGTAGCAGATACTCGCATAATCATCGGGGCCAATCGATTTTATTATTTCCCTGAACTTATCATAATTCTTACTTAGGTATTCCTCCCCGGCACTTTTAACTTCTCCTATAAATATTTCATCCGGAGCATAGCTTTCTTTAGGATCAAGTAAGATGATCTTTTCAAGACTTTTAAGATCATATCTGATGGAACCGATCTTACCATACTGGCTAGCCGAAATAATGATCCACTTCGATTCAGTATGATCCAGACGGAATTTCAGGTCCGAACTTTCTTTCAGCAAAATTGAAAGCGGGACACTTATTGCCCCGGTATGTAACACGCCCATTTCTGATATCAGCCAGTCATTACGGGATTCTGAGATAAGGGCAACCCGGTCGCCCTTCTTCAGTCCCAAATCAAGAAAACCTGCAGCAACTTTATAAACCTGCTCCCTGGTTTCCTTATAGGAAAGCGCCACATACCTGTCTGTTCTTTTTTCAAGTATGTACGGATTATCCGAGTACCTCTCTGCACTGTATTCCAATAAATCGATCAGCGTTTTCATGATTATGGGCTTGAGCTATGAAAGTTATGAAACAAGTAAATACAAGTCAAAAATTTCTGTCAATCCGGCAGAAAAATTTGACCGGCCGGTAAAAAACAGGAGTGAGAGTGATGCTTTCCATCCGGTTTTACAGCTCATGCCGGAGCTATTTCCCGATTTTATTTATCTTTAGTTTATAGTTGAGTTCTCCTTCATTATAAATAAAATAGATTTTATGCACAAGATGAATCCTGCCGGAGCTTCCATGAGTCAGACTGGTGAAACATCCGGAACCGGGAATGACAAATCAGCTGAAGCGTTTGCATCACTTGAAAGAGGTGTTTTTACGGCGCTGGAGAATTATTCCAACGTCCATCGTGGCAGCGGGCATTACTCGATGGTATCCACACATTTATATGAGCATGCCAGAGATATTATCCTGGAGTACCTTGGACTGAAAAAGAGCAGATATGCGGTTATCTTCTGCTCTCCCTCAAGAGCCGGATCTTTAAAGGATAAGCTTAAGAATGGAAGTCATCAGAGTGTATCAGGCAGTGATATCGGTCTGCCTCTGGGGGTAACGGCAGTAGCTGTCAAAAGAAATGCCTTGCCGCGAGGGGTTCCGTTCCAGGCCGGCGGAGGCACGACAAGGCTTGTCTCCCCGCGTTCAGTCATCTGGGCCGGGGCGCCCGACAAGTTCGAAGCCGGCACACCGGCTATCGTGAATGTAATAGCCTTTGCCAGGGCGCTTCGCCTTATCAAACGATACGGGAAAGACATATTCCGGAATGTTGTACCGGGGAGTCTGACTGCAGCTGATATTCTGTACAATGACAAACTCCTTAATTATTCAGGGCAGGAGCTGCTCGATGAATTAAAACAGACTCTGATAGGTCGTGGTATGCCTGTTCCGACTGCTGAAGGTCCCAGACCGTTTATCAACCTTGATAATGCTGCCAGCACTCCCGCATTCATGCCGGTATGGAAGGCAGCCTGCCAGACATGGCGCCAGACACGGCAGGTTCATGAGGAGGTCATCCGTGAGGTCAGATCTGTATGTGCGGAAATGCTTGGCGCTCCGCCGGCTGCTTACGACGTGATATTTACATCCAACACAACTGAAGCCATTAACCTTGCCGCTAAAAGTATGTTAACGGAACCCCGGAATGACATAGAGCCTGTCATTCTCACAACTATCCTTGAACATACTTCCAATGATCTGCCGTGGCGCACGATCCCGGATGTTAATTTTGTCCGTCTTAAGATCAATAACGAAGGATTTCCGGATCTGAATGAAATTGAATCACTACTTCTTGAATACAACGAAAAAGGCCGACATGGGAACAAAAGGATCGGTCTGATGGCTGTTTGTGGTTCATCAAATGTGCTGGGTATTTTCAACGATCTTCCGGAGATAAGCAGGATCGTTCACAAGTATGGAGCCCGGCTGATAGTGGATGCAGCCCAGATGGTTGCTCACCGCAAGATCGCAATGGAACAATGGGGTATCGATTATCTAACCTTCTCAGCTCATAAGGCGTACGCTCCTTTTGGAGCCGGAGTATTACTGGCCAGAAAGGGTCTTTTGGGTTTCAGTCCGGCCGAGTCGGAACTTATTCGGACATCCGGCGAGGAAAATGCAACAGGCATTGCTGCATTAGGCAAGGCGCTTCTGCTTATAAAACGTATTGGTTTTGACCTGATCAGGGAGGAAGAGCAGGCACTGACACGAAAGGCTTTGCTCGGTCTGGCAAAGATCCCCGGACTCACCATTTACGGGCTTAAAGATCCCGGATCACCTGGTTTCGCCCGGAAAGGCGGGGTTATTGTATTTGCATTTAAAAATATGCTGTCGCCCCGTGTAGCCAGAGAACTGGCCGAACGGGGCGGGATCGGAGTGCGATACGGCTGTCACTGCGCACATATCCTGATAAAGTATCTGGTCGGCGTACCGCCCTCATTGGAGTGGCTGCAGGCTCTTATCGCTACCCTGTTCCCCGGATTAAAGTTTCCCGGCCTCGTCAGGGTGAGCTTTGGCATCGGTAACACCGAAGCTGAAATTGATAAACTGATCCATGTGCTTGACGATATCTCAAGACATCCCAGATCCAGGTCACATAAGCAAGTAACCCGTCAGATTGACGAATTCATAAAAGCTGCAGCTGATAAAGTCTACGAACAATTGTAAAAAACATCAATCCAGTCTATTCCCTATGAAAAAGATTCTGGTCACAACAGGCATTATTCTCGTAATCACGGCATGTTCCAAACATCCGGGACAAGACGAAGATTACATTAAGGCGGATCTTTTCCTTGATCCGCCGGTTGAATACCGCTCTGCACCTTTCTGGTCTCTTAACGACAGGCTGGACACAACAGTACTGTCCGAGCAGATCGCAGGTTTTAAAGATGCCGGCTTTGGTGGATTTTTCCTTCACAGCCGCACCGGACTTTTAACCGAATACCTTGGTAAAGAATGGTGGGATGCTATTGATGCATCAGTTGCCGCTGCCAGGCAGACCGGATTGAAAGCCTGGTTTTATGATGAAGATAAATGGCCGAGCGGCTTTGCCGGAGGTAAGGTGCCTCTTGCAAGTGAAGAATTCCATTCCAGGGCGCTGATCAGGATGGATAAGAACGATGAGCTGACAAAATCTGACACACTTCTTTTCGAGGATAATAATTTCAGATATGTCTGCCGCAAGACTGAAATGGGCGATCCATGGTACAACGGAACGACCTGGGTTGATCTTTTAAACCCTGAAACAGTAAAAACATTTATCGAATTCTCCTATATACCTTACCTGGAGCGTTATAAAGATGACATCGGGAAGGCAGCTCCCGGTATCTTCACCGACGAACCGCAGGTCTCCCCAAGAGTATCAGGAAGATATCCTGCTGTAAGTTACTCTCCTGTCATACCTGAAAAGTTTAAAGAGTGGCATGGATATGATATTATCCCGGAACTAGCGTCGCTTTTTGATACTGTCGGCGATTTTATAAAGATCAGGTATGATTATTACCAGACCATCTCCCGTTGTTTCGAAGAGAGCTTTTCAAAACAAATAGGTGACATAAATGAAAAGGCCGGTTCTGTCTTTACCGGACACATCAACGGGGAGGAGAATTTCAGCTCAGTAATGAGGAATGTAGGGAATGCTATGATCACCTACAGGCATATGCAGATGCCGGGAATCGATCAGCTGGGACTGAATTACGGGACTCTCAATTCGCCCAGAAGCGTTTCGAGCGTTGCCAATCAGTATGGTATAGGCCGCAGGCTGAGCGAGGCTTATGGCATCAGCGGACACAATATGAATTTTGAAGATCGTAAGTGGCTGCTCGACTGGCATACAATCAACGGAATAAATTTTATATGCCCTCACCTGTCACTGTACAGTATGAAAGGTGAAAGGAAACGCGATTATCCCCCTACTTTCAGCCCGGCACAGCCATACTGGCCATACAATAAACTTTTTGAGGACTATACCGGAAGAATGTGCTATGTGACATCAACCGGCAGATATGCTGCTGATATCCTGGTCATCCATCCTCTTGAATCAGAATATCCCGGATTGCAAAATGACTGATACCGGCAATATGACAGATGCCTGAATACCCTGCAGAGAATCCACAGAGATTATGATCTGGGTGATGAACAGATCATTGCAGATAAAGGAAAGATTGAAAACTCCAATTTTGTTGTCGGTGAAATGTCTTATAAAGCTGTAATACTTCCCAATATGCTGGTAATAAGACGTTCCACTGTTGATCTTCTTAGTCAGTTCAAAGCTTCAGGAGGTGAAATACTTGTTACCGGTATGTTTCCCGAATATGTTGACGGAAAGCCGGATCCGGATGTTATTAATTCGCTAAAGCAGATCTGCAGGTTGATCACCTTAAATGAACTTAAAGATGTGCTCGGTACAGTACTTCCTCCGGTGTTCACTCTGGAGGGGACAGACAATGACCTGGTCTGGACCCATCATCGCAAAGTTGCAAATGGAGGTATAATCCAGCTATCAAATACCTCCCGCTTAAAAAGTACAGATTGCAGACTGTCATTCACCACACCTCAGAAAAACTTTGCATTATGGAATCCCGAAGATGGCAGTTCAATGAAGCTGCAGCCGGAGAATGATGGGAGTATCAGACTACATTTTGACGCAGCAAAAACCTGGCTTGTTTCTTATGGATATGCTTCAAAAGATGCCAGCTTCGGGAAAATATATCAGATACCGGGCGAGAAAACTGAAATAATAAAGATAAATGGTAACTGGAAGGGAAACCGTGCTGATCCTAATTCCCTGATACTCGATTTCGCCCGATATTCAACAGACAATGGAGAAACATTCAGTGATCCGGAACCTGTAATAGGTATTCATCAGCGGTTCAGAGATAAAAGATACAGCGGGAACCTCCTTCTGAAGTATGAAGTGCAACTAGCAGAGATCCCGCCGAAAACAGCACTGGTAATAGAGCAGCCGCAGTTATACACGGTAACCATTAACAATAAGAATATAAACTTTGAAGGAAAAGATTCGTACCTCGATCATACATTACGGGCTCTGGATATTTCCGGTACTCTCGAACCTGGTATGAACGAAATAATATTATCACTTGATTATGTGGCTCCTGAACCGGCAAACCTTGATGCTTATAAACGTTACGGAACTGAAATTGAAAGCATATACCTGACCGGTGATTTTGGTGTTGAAGTGGTTCGATCAGCCGAACCGCTGACCGAATCACAAAAAAACAGATCAGGCTTGTTTGTCAGGAAACCGGTTCACAGCATAACCCGGTTCATGATTACCGGTGAAAAGGACCTCTTTAACGGAGACCTGGTGCTGCAGGGATATCCGTTTTATTCCGGAACGTTTATCCTCAAGAATACTTTTAAAATTAACGATAATCCGGAAGGCAATGCAAAAAGATATTTTATATCCTTTCCTTCTTTTGAGGCCGTTGTGGTGAAAGTCAGGATAAACGAAAAGGAATTTGCACCGCTTCTTTACAGTCCCTGGGAGGTTGACATTACCGATGCAGTCATTGGAGGCGATAATCAGGTTGAAATACACCTGACCAACAGTCTGAGAAATCTTCTCGGACCCCATCATCATCCGGGCGGGGAACTGTACGGTGTCGGGCCTGTCAGCTTTACAGGAAATCCGGGTTGGCCAAGCAACACAGGCGGGGAACCTGACTGGTATGATATCCGATTAAAGGGGAAGCCCAGGTTATGGTCAGATGATTATTACTTTATACCGTTCGGGCTCCTCGAACCTCCGGTAATCTCTGCGCTCCTGCCAGATCAGTCAGATTGACCGGCAGCAGACTTCAGGGTCTGCTGCATCACTATCCGGGTCAGAAAATATTGGGCGAGGATCAGAAAGAGACCGCCGATTACTATAATTCCAATAAGCATCGGCATTGTTAAATCGAATGGCAGACGCAGCATACCTTCAAGATCATCCGGTGTTGATTTGCTGATCAATGCTATTGTCGCCGAGAAAAGACATACAATCCCTGTTATTACAGCTGTAAAGATTGAAACCCGCTGAATTTCACTTTTACAGTCCTGTGTTCTTTGTTCATAAATCATTCTTCGTGCCCGGTAAAATCCGGCAAAAACACCCGGGACTAAATTGAAAACCGGCACACCCATGAAAGAACTGAAAGCCCAGGCGTTATAAAAAAGATAGACCAGAATTGTAAGATAAACCGGTATTTTATAGACATCAGGTTTGTATAAATACCTTAAAAGCAGATCAATGATTATTCCCAGGCATAATCCTGACATCGCTGCAATTATTATGGGTTTAGTATTGTGAGTGAATAAAAATGAAACCCACCAAAAGATTATTAAACAAATTACCGGTATTACCAGCGCGAACAATACATTGAATATTAATCTGTCAAAGCTTTTCATGATACGGATTGTAAGTCACGACCTGATTATTTTATTCTGTTATATTTCCTGAGGATATCCAGAGTCTGCCGGACCGGCAATGCCTCAACCCTTACGTTGCCTTTCCCAACGACTGTTTCCGCTGCAAATAACGAATTGATGATTGCTTCTTCGGTTGCTTCAATGACGGCCTCAAACAACAGGTCCAGCCTGTCATTTCTCAGAACCCTGTATTCCTCATACATTGAATCTGATAAATACGGGATCCTGAGCTCTTCTGCAGTTGAAACTGCAATTGCAAAGTCACCGCTGCCGTTCGATGCGATCCCTCCTGTTCTGGCAATACCGAATATTGATCTTGCAGCAAGTCGTTTAAGGTTTCTTGGGTTTAAAGGTGCATCAGTCATTACCACTATCATACATGAACCATCCTCCCTGTATTCTTCTTTTATGTCCCTGAACTTATACTGCTGAAGCTCTGTCCCTACTGGTACACCGTCAATCCTTAGTATTCCTCCAAAGTTCGTCTGTACAATAACGCCGACTGTATAGCCTCCCCTCGATTCAGGCAGAACTCTCGAAGAAGTGCCTATTCCCCCCTTGAATCCCAGGCATGATGTTCCGGTACCGGCACCAACATTTCCTTCAGTGACAGGACCGGCACCGGCAGCTGATATTGCCTGCAATACATATTCCCGCGTGACATATCTCTTTCTTATGTCATTTAATCCGCCGTCATTTGTCTCACCGACAACCGGATTCACACTCTTTACATTCTTATTTTCCGGAAACTGAAGTGTATAATCGATTATTGCATCTGCTGCCGCCGGAACGCTCAGTGTATTTGTCAATACTATCGGGGTCTCAATATTTCCAAGCTCCTCAACCTGGGGATATCCTGTAAGTTTGCCGAATCCGTTGCCGATATATATCCCGGCAGGTACCTTGTTCTGGAAGATATTCCCGGAATGAGGTAGTATTACCGTTACTCCCGTGTTGACAGAATCACCTTTCTGAAGTGTGACATGACCCACTTTTACTCCGGGCACATCGGTAATCGCGTTATTCCTGCCGGTTTTCAGTATGCCGATCTGTATACCGAAATCTCTGGCTCTTTCCTTCTGTGAATTAGAATTTAACGAATTCATTAAAATCGAAATTATCAGAAAAAACTTTAGTATTCCATTATTTATCATATGAAGACCTATAATAATCTTAAAAGTACAAAACTTGTATGAATAATTGTTAAGCGGTCTTTGCACCTGATTTTATCACTAAAAACACATTCCATCAAGGCTCTTTTTTTAACTTTGCAGATAAGTTTGTATTTATCATTTATTGTGAAGGAGGTCAAAATGAATGATTTTTTATGCCCAAAATGTAAAGAACATATCAGGGTTGGTGACCAGTTAATATTCAAAGTTAAGAATTCGATGAAACAATCGGGTCTGGTTCTGCTGAGTCCCCAGATCGGCAATTACACTAGTATAAAGCATCCGGCCTTCCAGATAAAAAAGGGGGAATTTCTTGACTTCTATTGTCCGGTCTGTAATTCTGCACTTAAATCAGATATCCATACTAATCTTGCCTATGTGATAATGATTGATGAGCAGGGCAAAAGTTTTGATGTTTATTTTTCACAGGTTGCCGGGGAACACAGTACATACAAGACGGATGGTGACTCTGTACATATGTCGGGGGAAGACGCCGGGAAATATACATATTTCAAGATCGGCGATAAGTTCAAGAAATATTTTTAAAGTATCATTTTATTTTAAAAAAAAGCAAGCCCTGCAGATTAATAATTGCAGGGCTTGTCATTAACCATATAATTGACTACCTTCTTCCTTGCCCGCCACCGGAGCCTTTTGCTCCTTTACCTGCATTGCCTTGCTGTGTGGCAGTGGGCTTACGCGCTCCTTTGTTCTGCGGACCCTGTGGTCCCTGAGTTCCCTGGGGGCCCGGTCTCTCCTGTTCCATAACCTGCTCTCTCTGTGCTCTTTCCAGCCTCCGCTGTTCTTTCCTCTGTTCCTTAAGGGCTTTCCTTTCTGCATTCCTTGCTTTACGCTGTTCGCTCACCATCTGACCCCTGTTCTTATACTGGTCAGGGACCTCAACTTCCTTTGCAGGCAGTCCCTGGGACTTTTCACTTTTCTGCTCCTGGGCTCTGGCTTGTGCCCTGGCTTTTTCCTGTTCCTGAGCCTGTGTACTCTGCTGAGTCTGCGTACCTGTTTGTGTTCCTGACTGAGCAGTAATTACTGCACATGCCAGTAGCGCTGCAGCAGCCATTAACATTTTCTTTTTCATGATTGTATATTTTGGTTAGAAGTATATTTAAAGGGCAAAAATACAGTTGCCAAGATGAAGTATTTATGAATTTCGGACAGAATTTTAATGTTTCTGCCTCAGACACCTGTAATCCTGCGCTTATATTCCGCAAGCGCTTCATCGAGCCTTTCCCTTGCACTTTCATTTCCAGGTACATTATGAGAAGGATGGATATATAGCTTAACTCCCCTGTCTGCCAGTATTTCTGCTACCGTGGTAATTGTCATCCAGACGCATGTTACGAAAGCCATTGTTGAAACCGGCCCTATTTTATCCTTATGGTTTTTGAGAGGGACCGAGGCATCTTCGAGAGGGGTACATGTATCCACAACAATGTCTGCCAGCTCGAATATTGTCCTGCCGCAGGAATGTCTCGATTTCCTTCCACGGGCTTCCGCGGCAGATCCAAAGACTATTACCTTCATGTCCCTCTTTTTTGCCTCAAGTGCTATATCAATATTGACATTGTTTATACCAGTGTGTGAAAAAAGCCACATAATATCACGCTTGTCAAAATCATAGCCTTTCATGATCTCTTTGCCATAGCCCTCTACACGCTCCAGAAAGATAAACTGGTGGACACCCATTTCCCCTGTGATCCTCGTAAAGAAGGTAAGCGGCAGCTCTATCATGGGGTGGAAGCCGACAAATCCGCCAATGCGCGGGTACATTTCCTCAATCGGCAGGGTGGCATGCCCGCAGCCAAAAGTATGAACCCACCTGCCACATTCAATTGTATCCGCCATTGCTTCTGCTGCGAGCCTGATATTATCCATTTGTGTGTCTTCAATGCGGGTCATTATGTCCCTTGCATTCTTAATCCATTGTTTTGCTAACATAATAATTCGAATTTATGATCTCTGGTCTCTCAGTATTTTCATTATGACAAGGAATAAAAGTATCATTATTATTGACTCGGCAAAAGCAACCGTGATAAGATGCTTTATGCCAAAGTTCTGTGAGATCACTCCCATCAGATAATTTATAAGCATATTCCCCAGCAGGGCAATGAAAAGGGCTATGCTGAATGCAGTTCCGGAAAGCTCCGGGAACCTCTCGCCTGCAAAGCCCAGCATGATCGGGAATCCCCCGGCAAGACCTGCACCCAGTATAACAAATCCGGTTGTTGCCAGTAAATATGAATTGCTGGTTTTTATAAGCACTAAGCTGATCAGTATCAGCAAGAACGAAAAGGCAAGTATCCTTCTGACAGGAACAGTCCTGAAAAAAGTTCCGCTGATCAGACGCATACCTGCCATGCCGGCTACAAAAGCTGAAAGCGTATATAATGCTTTGTTCTGCGGGACGGCAAGCTGATCTAAAAGATAAGAGGTTGTCCAGTTGTTGATGATTGCTTCAAAGCTACTCTGGAAGAAAAGGAAAAAAGAGAGCAGCAACAACACTTTGTCTTTTACCAGTGCAATACCTTTACTGAAGGGAAGTCCTCTTGCCTGTTTAGGCAGCGGAAAGCTGATGATAAGGTACAGGATACCAACAAATAAAGCGAGTGCACCCACCAATGCAACAATTATTTCAAAACTGACAACGTCTTTTAAAATTCCAAGAATAAGAGGCATCCCGAGGGCCCCGATCCCGAAAAAGACTCCAAGCAGGCTCAGATTTGCTCCTTTGTCTTTTTCGCTGATGTCCGAAACCAGCGCATTGGTTGCACCATTGACCGCTCCTCCGCCGAACCCTACAATAAAAATAAAGATCCTGATTACCCCTGTTGACCGGGAATATGCTATGCCCTCAAATCCTGCAAACAGCAGCACACATGATATTGCCAACAGTATTCTATACCCGTACTTATCTGCAACAGGACCAAAGAGCAATGAACCGATCAGGATTCCAAACGGCAGAATTGAAAACAACGTCCCGGATGAGATCTCACTCAGCTCCAGTTTTAATTTCAGATCGGGTGCAACAGAGCCAAGGGTGATAAGAACTATTCCGAATAACAGCATACCCAGGCAGGCAGACCGGAATACAACTTTTTTATTATACATTTCATTTATAATAAATTATTTACGGAGGATAATTCCTTTAATGCAAGGTATCCGGCGCCATAAACTCCGGCATCTCCACCCAGCGCCGAGGCTTCAATGCTTACCTGTTTTATGCTTATCGGCTGGCCCCATTTTAACGCCTCGCGCCTGATGTCGGGTAAAAACCGTACAGCAGGGCCAAATACACCTCCACCGAAAATGATCTTTTCGGGATTGAACAGACTGACAAGGTTTGCCACAGCCATTCCCCAGTATTCAATACACTGATTAATTACAGCCAGGGCTATCCGGTCACCGCTATCATATGCTGAAAAGATGTTATGCGATGTTATTTTGTCCGGTACGATCTTTTTCAGTTCCCCATCGTAATTTTGATTCACCTTCAGCAGCGCTCCTGCCACTTTCGCTATGCCTTCCCCCGATGCATTGTATTCAAAACATCCGCAGTCAGTGTATTCATCCCTGAATGGTCTGTCAAGCGCCATCCATCCGGCAGCCCCTGCAATATCGTTACTACCGCGCAATACCTCACCGTTTACCATTATCCCGGCTCCGATTCCTGTACCTATGGCAAGGAATATTGCATCCTTGCATTCGCGGGCATTACCTTGCCATGATTCCCCCAGAATATAACACGCCCGGTCACTGTCAATCGTAACAGGGATTTCGCCACTTACCTGCTTCACCTCTTCCAGCAAAGGGTAATCGTTCCATCCCTGAATATTTGGCGCCCAGACTTTACCCGTTTTCTGATAACTGATTCCCGGAACAGAGATCCCTATGGCTTTTATCCTGTCCAACTTCGAACCGGCAGAATTAAGAATGGTTCTGATCTGACCTGTTATTAGTTTTCCGACCTCGCTACCCGAGCGGTCGCCGAGATGAATAATATCTTTTCTTATAATTTTGCCTTCTTCCGTAAAGGCCGCCAAAGCGAGCTTAGTACCTCCCAGATCGATCCCCAGCAGTGCCATAGGTTTTATTTTTTTCTTTATACCTGACTTCTTTTCTTTTATCTCCCGGTCTTACCCAGATCTGTTCTCTGCTCAGGCACATTCCAGCCGGATACCATTAATACCGTATTTTCTCCGGCTAAAGCTGCGGCCGGGCAGCTTACGGAAATGGTTGTGCTCTCACCCGGACCCAGAGAGAAATAACCGGCTGACCAGCTGGCGGGCAAGACTTCCTCACCGCCAGCCAGAAGCTGCGGCCGGATGAAAAATGCAATCCTGCCTGAACTGTTTGTGATTTTTATTGTCCATCTGTTCTCATTCTTAAGCTTTTCCGATTTTAAAACACCGGTGGATACAAATGTCTCATTCAGATCTCTCAATTGTTTATAATTACCGTCTGGTGATATCCAGTAAATATTATGGGACACTACTTTTCCTGCAGGGTTCCTGAGATTCAG
>JADDYF010000185.1 GCA_015712185.1 Bacteroidales bacterium | reverse complement strand
ATACCCGATATGGATAACCTGATAATCAGCGATGTCAGCTTTAACACCGACAGTGTTTATCAGACAGCATCGCAGGTACTCCCCAGGCTAAGATCAATTGAATACGAATTAAAGGCTGCCGAAAAGCAGATAGCCGCAGCAAAAGGTTATGTGGCGCCCAGTCTTTCTGTCGGAGGCGGGGTGTTTACAGGGTATTATAAAGTTATAAGTGACGACGCAGGAGAACAGCCATCCTTTTCAGAGCAGCTTAAGAATAACAATAGCCAGGCGATATATATGTCGCTCGATATCCCGATATTCAACAATTACACTACAGGCCGTAATATCAGAAATGCCAAAATGAGAAAGAATGACGCAGTACTGAGACTTGAACTTGAGAAGAACAGCCTTTATTCTGAGATTGAAAATGCCTGCCTCGATTACAACCGGGGAAAGGATGAATTCCTGGCCGCACAGGCAAATCTCGAGTTCAACAGGAAATCATTCAGCGCGGTCGAAAAGAAGTTTGAGTCGGGACTCGTTGATGTTACTGACTATTCCGCTGCAAAAACGACCCTTTTCAGGGCGGAGACCGAAGCGCTCAGGACGAAGCTACAGCTGCTTGTAAGAAGGATCGCGATAAACTTTTATATGACAGGTGAATACGGGAATATAGTTTTTAACTGAAAAGAATAACACTGACAATTATGGATACTCCTATTGAACGGATGGACAAACCCATTGAGAAGAAAAAAGGATTAAGAAAGAAACATATAATATATATTATTATAGGTATAGTAATGTTTGTACTGATCTACATGGCTTTTTTCACAGACCGTACTTCGACTTACCGTGTGGAAAAGGATAAGCTGATCATAGAAACAGTGATCAGGGATCAGTTCAACGATTATATTACCGTTACAGGGACGGTGGAGCCGATCAGTACGATCTTCCTTGATGCCCTTGAGGGCGGACGTGTTGAAGAGATCCTTGTTGAAGAGGGATCTATGGTTAAAAAAGGCGATATAATTCTCCGGCTCTCCAACCCCGACCTCTATCTCAACATACTTGACAGTGAAGCCCAGCTGGCAGAAAAGGAAAACTTCCTCCGGAATACTCAGGTAACAATGGAGCAGGAAAGGATCGCAATAAAACGTGAGCTTATCAATCTCAGGTATGATATTGAGAGGAAGGAGCGTACATACCAGCAAAACGCTGAACTGATGAAAGACAACCTTATCTCAAAGGAAGAATTCATACGTTCGAAAGAGGATCTCGATATGGCACGCAGCTCTCAGGAGCTCTTCATAGAGCGGCAGCGGGCAGATTCGCTTTTCAGGACGGTGCAGGTTGAAACCATAAAGGCCAATCTTGATAATATGCGAAAGAACCTGACGCTTGTAAGACAGAGAATGGAGAACCTGAATGTAAGGGCAACTGTCGATGGTCAGCTGGGATTACTTGTCCCGGAAATAGGGCAGTCAATTTCGCGCGGTGTAAACATGGGACAGATAAATGTTCTGACATCGTATAAGGTAACGGCGCAGATAGATGAGCACTATATCGACAGGGTAAGAACGCAGCTCACTGCAACACTCGACCGGCAGGGAAGCCTATTCAACCTGGTTGTAAGACGTGTTTATCCTGAGGTCAGGAACGGGACATTCGAAATCGATCTGATTTTCACTGATACAATGCCCGATAATATCAGGACAGGTCAGACATATTATATCAGCCTGCAGCTCGGACAGCCCAAGGAGGCAGTGCTCGTGCCGATAGGTGGTTTCTTCCAGGAGACAGGCGGACAGTGGATCTTCGTACTCGATCCCGCCGAATCCTTTGCTACAAAGAGGAACATCTCGATAGGCAGGAAAAATCCGAAATACTACGAAGTGCTTGAAGGCCTTCAGCCAGGCGAGAAGGTGATTATATCGGGATATGAATCTTTCGGAAAGAATGAAAAGCTTGTTTTTAAGAATTCCAGATAACATCTAATATTTACTGACATGATCAAAACAAATGAATTAACCAAGATCTTCAGAACTGAAGAAGTTGAGACTACGGCCCTTAACAAGGTGAACCTTCATGTAAAGGAGGGCGAGTATGTTGCTGTTATGGGTCCTTCGGGATGCGGAAAATCGACTCTTCTAAACATACTTGGGCTGCTCGATAACCCCTCATCCGGAAGCTACCTATTCAACGGGACTGAAGTAGCCAACCTTAAGGAACGCGACAGGACGATATTCAGAAAAGGCAATATCGGATTTGTCTTCCAGAGCTTTAACCTCATCGACGAGCTGAATGTCTATGAGAACGTCGAGCTCCCCCTGATATATCTGAAAATGAAGAGCAGTGACAGGAAGAAGAAAGTGGAGGAAGCTCTTGAAAGGATGAAAATCACACATCGTGCTAAACACTTTCCGCAGCAACTTTCGGGAGGACAGCAGCAGAGGGTCGCAATTGCACGCTCGGTGGTGGCAAATCCGCGGCTGATCCTCGCTGATGAGCCTACCGGTAACCTCGACTCAAAAAATGGTATTGAGGTAATTAACCTCCTCATTGAGCTGAACAAGGAAGGAACAACCATTGTGATGGTAACACACTCCGACAGGGATGCCGGGTATGCACACAGGATTGTCAACCTGTTCGACGGGCAGATTGTCGGCTAAAGAGGATCACGTTCGATTTTCCTCAGCTTGTTGTACAGCGTTTGCCGTGTAATACCGAGCTTTGATGCTGCAGCGCTGAGGTTGTTGCCGTGACGTTTCAGGCTTTCGAGTATCATTTTCCTCTCCATTTCCACGAGTGTCATCTCGTGATGAGGGATACTCCTTGCGGAGGACTTGAATTCGAAATCAGTTGGTAACAGAAGAGCAGAATCGCTCATGATGACAGCTTTCTCGATTGAATGCTGAAGTTCCCTGACATTCCCGGGCCAGTGATAATTTGCAAGCTTCTCAAGAGCATGGGTATTTATTTTCATTGGTCCTTTGTTATATTTTTCACAGTAACCTTTAAGAAAATAATTAGCAAGTATCGGGATATCATCCACCCTGTCGCGGAGAGGAGGAACCTCGATCATTATGGTATTTACCCTGTAAAGAAGATCTTCCCGGAACCTGCCTTCGGCTACCATCCTCCCCAGGTCGCAGTTTGTTGCACAGATAAGACGGATGTCAATATCGATCTCCCTGTTTGAGCCAACTCTTACGATCTTCCTGCTCTGAAGGGTTTTAAGCAGCTTCGACTGTGAGTGAGTTGAGAGATTTCCAATCTCATCGAGAAACAGCGTACCGCCGGACGCCAGCTCGAATTTCCCTTTCCGGTCGTCCCTGGCATCTGTGAAGGCTCCTTTTACATGACCGAACATTTCACTCTCGAAGAGTGTTTCAGGTATGGAACCGACATCCACACTGATCATCATCTCTCCTGCCCTCTTTGAGAGATTATGGATCTCAAGCGCTATCAGCTCCTTACCTGTTCCGTTCTCACCGGTAATAAGAATGTTGGCATCTGTGGCTGCGACTTTCTGAACAATGTTGAGAACCTTGATCATTGTCGGCGACGCACCGTGAACCAGTTTCTCTAATCCTTTGCCCATAATAATAAGAATGAGGCCTGAAGTTAATAATTTATGTCTAAATATTTGACAAAAGTAACCTTAATCTCAGTCTGCGTGTATTATCCTGAGGTTGACATGCAGCAACTCCTGCAACATTTTAATGTGATGAACGTCTTTATATAAAATTAAGTAAGATGACAGTTAAATTAAATCCGAACGAGATAGTTCTGAAAGCAGGGGATACAAATCAGGTCGTTGATAATCAGAAAGTTGACGGGAAGCTCATTGTTACAAACCAGAGAATTTATTTCAAAACCCTCAGGGATGATGCACGGTTTAATCTTGAAATACTTTTTGAGAACATCCTGGAAGTAATCTTCTATAAAAAGGGATTACTGATGGTAAAGGGATTAAATATTGTCACCAGGGATGGTAAGAACTATTTATTCCCCTTAAAGAAACGCGACGAGATCGGTCAGCTTATAAACAGGATGTACTAATTCTTCCTTTGTACCCTTTGTGAATTCCTTCGTGTCCTTTGTGGTTAAATTTTTAAACCACAAAGAGCACTATGTTCGCACCAAGGACACAAAGGTTTTGTTTTATCGGATTATTCTTACCGCAGCGATTCCGCAGGATTCCTCGTGAAGGGACAAGAACCCCCTTCCGCTTCGCGGAATGCCCCCTGAAGGGGGCCTAAAAATCAGAATATTATGGAATTTTACCAGAATACAGAGATTTAGCCCCCCTTCAGGGGGGTTGGGGGGTGATTGGAGTAGATATGGGGGTTGGGGGGTGATGGGAGTAGATAGTGTTGTTAGGGAGTTAATGGGGGATTATTCGTACCTAAGCGACTCAGTGGGGTTCCTCAATGCAGCCTTTGTTACCTTTATGCCAAGTGTGGCTGTTGTGGCAATAACCATTATCAGCGCCGACAGCACCAGAATACCTGCAGTTATTTTTGTAAAATAATCCCAGATGCTGTCCATGAGCATCAGCGACATGTAATATCCGCCTGCACAACCGACTAATGAGGCTATCAGCAGAACAATCAGGAATTTTCTGCTCACGAGGTACATTATCATGGGAACCGGTGCTCCCTGGATCTTCCTGATCCCCACTTCCTTTGTCCGCCTGATGATGTCCAGAGAGACAAGGTTGTACATTCCTATCAGGGACAAAAGTGTGGCAACTATCGCTAAAAACAGGTTCACTTTAAGTATACTGCCATTGATATCCTGCTCCTCCTGCATTGTATCCTCCTGGGTCCTTCCGGGGAATATCATATTGGTGCCAAGCTTTTTCCACTTCCGGCTTATATCATCAAGAACAGATGACAGGTCGGTATGATCAGCCCTTACAACCATGGTATAGTACTGATCGGACCTTGTTAACCTGAGCATTGCCGGTTCAATGCTTTCCCATACACCGGAAGTATAGAAATCCTCGACCACTCCGATGACATTAAGGGTTGTTGTATCATAAAGAGTGATTGATTTGCCTGTAGCATTCTCCCATCCGAAATCCTTTGCCATTTTCTCATTGACAACTATTGACATGTTAGTCCGGTCAGCTTCTGCCCTCTCACGGCTGAAAAGCCTTCCCTCCTTCAGGCGCAATCCCATTGCCTGTGCGTATCCTGGTCCGATATCAAGCACATCGACCTCAAGCTGTTTTTCTGCATCCTTTACCGGCCTCCTGTAGCTGCCCCATCCTATATGGTTTATAGTCCCCTCGGCAGCCATTACTTTCGGATTAGCAAGAACCTCATTCCGCAGGGATTCATAAAACTCGGGTGCAACCTGCATGACAATAAGCTTGTCCCTGTCATATCCGAGATCCAGGGTTCTCTGGTAACCGGCATTCTTTGAAAACACGATTCCCATGACCAGTGCCATAACGGATATCGTGAACTGCAGTGCAAGGAGAATGGATGAAAGTGTGCCGGAGCCCCTGAAAATATTTGTACCTCTGAAAACACCAGCCGGACTGAAAGAGCTGATATAAAGCGCCGGGTATACGCCTGCAACAAAGCCGGTCATCAGAAGAAGAAGGATAAGGAATACCCAGAATACTTCGAAGCGGCTGAACGTCAGCTCGATTGACATGTATGCCCATAGATTGCTGTAAGCCGGAACAAGGACCGATGCAAATGCGATCCCTGCGAACAATGCAAGCAGGCAGATGATAAGAGTCTCGAGCATAAACTGGGCCACCAGCTGTCTCCTTTGTCCTCCGAATGTTTTTCTTAATCCGATCTCTTTCAGCCTGCGGCTGAATGCAGCTATTGAAGTATTGGCAAAATTGAAGCAGGCGATCAGCAGAATGAAAATCGCCATAACCGGGGGAGCAAAAAGCGCTGCAGGGTGCAATGAAGGGAAGAGTCCTGATCCCCATATATTTCTTGTATTTTCCCCGACATCATCAAGTGGTACCAGCGTGAACCTGTTAATTCGGAAATCCTCTCTTGCCTGGTTT
This sequence comes from Bacteroidales bacterium, assembly GCA_015712185.1. Classification (GTDB taxonomy): domain Bacteria; phylum Bacteroidota; class Bacteroidia; order Bacteroidales; family VadinHA17; genus LD21. The sequence goes on along the minus strand of JADDYF010000185.1, from coordinate 1,515 downwards.
TGAACCGCCAGATAATTTTTAAGCGATTCGGTGACAGAAGGAACCTGGGAATTGTCACGGACCTGGATGAACAACGCTGTGGTCCACAATCTCCAGTCGGAATCACCCACATCCCACATCTGAAGGAAATTGTCAAACATTGACAGGACATCGATCCGGAAGCTCGAGTTATCGGGAAAATCCCTGAAGACGCCGCTCACGGTAAAGGTAAACTCCTTGTTCTGGTCGTTCACGACGGTTATCATCCTGCCGAGCGGATCTTCATGGCCGAAAAGCGTTGAGGCCATTGTCTCACTAAGTAAAACATCGCCGGGTCCGGGCAGCGACTTTGTGTCGCCTTTTACAGGCGGCAGGGTAAAGATCTCAAGGAATTCGGGATCGACAAATGAGATCTGTCCGGGGAAGACATTATCATCCTTCTTTACAGGTGAGCCGGTCCTCTGTACCCTGGCTGCCCGGTAGACCGCGGGGATATCATTTTTTATCTGCAAACCCAGTGTTGCCGGTGCTAGCCCGTATTCCTGCTCCCTTCCCTGCATATCCCTGAAGCAGTTCACCCTGTATATCTCGCTGAAATTCTCATGAGTCCGGTCGAATTCCCAGTTGAACATGTGGTTGAAGAATGCAACAATACAGACGGACAGGGCAATACCCAGACCAACTATGTTGATCAGGGTGAATATCTTGTTTTTCAGCAGGTTCCTGAAAGCAACAAGCAGATAGTTCCTTAGCATAGACAGGGTGTTATTCGTATTTAAGTGACTGAGCGGGATTAACCATTGCCGCCCGCATTATCCTGTAACTTATTGTAAATATAGCTATTAATAGCGCAATCAATAATCCTCCGGCAAAGCTGAACGCGCCCATATTGATCCTGAAATAGAAATTCTCAAGCCACCTGCCGGCCACAAGGTATACCAGTGGCCAGGCAATCGCAGCAGATATAGCTACAAGCAGGATTATCTCTTTTGAAATTACATAATAGATGCCGGCAACCGAAGAACCCATAGCTTTCCTCACACCGATTTCTTTTGTCCTCTGTTCTACAGTGAAGGATGTCAGTCCGAAAAGTCCGAGGGCAGCTATAAAGACTGCAAGAACAGAGAATATCACTGCCAGCTGGGCATTCTGCTTCTCCTGACTGTACATCTGTTTAAAATCATCATCAATAAAGTAATACTGAAGCGGATCGTTGGAAGTGAATTCTTTCCACGTGTTCTCGATTCCGGTAATAGTCTGCTGAAAGTTCTGGCCTGAAAGCCTGACTGTAATATATCCAAACCCGTAGTTTTCATCACCTTTACACTGGAACATGTATGGTTGAACAGGATTCCTTAGCGATTCGAAATGAAAGTTACTTACTATCCCGATTACCTGTAAATTCCTGAAATTACCTGATTCCTGGGGTTGGAGAAATCTTATTTTATCGATCTCGGTTATTCCGAAGTTTTTTGCAGCGCTTTCATTTATGATGCATGCCTGGTTATCGGATGCAAACGACTTGTCAAAGCCACG
>JADDYF010000168.1 GCA_015712185.1 Bacteroidales bacterium | reverse complement strand
TCCAGCCCTTTCATCGGAACTGTAAGGATGGCCAGCACAAAAACAACCAGCAATAATCTGAGGAAGTTATCTGACATTACTTTCCATCCGGCGCCAAAGCTGTCACCAAATGTTGTGGATAATTTGTATTCATTACTTGTTTCCATGATAAATTGATATTAGTTTATTTTTTTCTGTTTTCCCACTTTCCACATCCGGGAGTTTATTCCTTTGTACTCTTGGAGCGAACTTAGTGCCCGTGGTTAAATGGTTATCTGGAGCACATTTAAACCCGGGTTTTCTGACAGAGTCAATACTATAGTAGTGATTTTTTAAAATCCTACTTAAGTATTGTATGTAACTACTTTAGTAGTGTTTATCTTTATTCCTGCTTAAACAGGGATTTTCATACCTTTATATTATGTTAACGATTCTCGTTTACCTTGTTTTTATAATATCAGTTGCCCTGTCCGCCGGTAGTATTGTCCTGACATCACGGTTAAGAAACAGGTATAAGTCTGATGTCTTTTCAATCCTTCTCTATTATGAGGTTTTCATCTATACTTTTGGCTTTTATGGAATATGGGGACAGGTAGTTATCAGGGCTTTTCTTTCTTCCGGTATATCCTCTGAAATTCCGGATAAATTCTCAAATTTTTCGATGCTGCTTGGATTACCTTTCCTGGTATTCGGCTGGCTGATGCTGATGCAGTTTGCAACCGGCCTTTCGGGGAAGAAGACCGGAAAATGGTTTGTAGCCCTTTTCCTGATCACCAATTTTTCAATACTTGTGCTGCTCGGATATATTATCACAAAGACAGAAAAACCAGATCCGATGTCTTCTATCAGGAACTACTTCATTATAATGAATCTGGTTTACACATTCGTGGCTTCATATATGATTCATTTCCCATGGAAAGGTCGTTCGCTGATCCACGAATACGACAGGAGGATTATTTCGCCTGTGTTATTCCTTATAATGATGGCACAGTGTGCACCTCTCCTGTTCTATGCAGACCAGGTCTGGCTGGGAATGATTTTTATATTTACTTTTTTTGCTGGCAATACATTTCTTCCTTTGTATCTCACCTACGGAACTCTGTTGTCGGCTTTTACTGATGAATCGGTTGATAAGATCTCGTTCGGGGAATTCTGCACCAGGTTTGAAGTTTCTCCCCGCGAATCAGAGATCGTCAGGGAGATCTGCAATGGACTGAGCAATAAAGAGATATCCGACAAGCTGTTTATCAGCCTGCAAACTGTTAAGGATCATACACACAGGATTTATATCAAGACAAATGTCAAAAGCAGGGTGCAGCTGATTAACCTGATAAAGGAATTAAAGATTCTCTGATATCTCCCCGGGAAATTCGAGGTAGACAATAACCGGACCGCCATTAAATTCAAGCGAAAAGCTCCTGCCGACAGCTTCATTAAGCGTTGCCACCCACCAGTTTTTGACTTTCCTGTTTTTCAGAGGATATTTCAAACCCTTTGAAGTTATTTCAGTTTCGGGATCGATCGAGAAGACAGAAACCTGCTGTCCCGGGAAAGAATTGATCTGACAGCTTTCAAGGAAAGGTCTGATTATCCCCGTATCGGTTACCATAACAACCGACGCGTCTTTCGCAAATTCTGCCAGCAGCGAGATATTGCCGATAGTATGGTCTTCTCTTTTTCCTGTACCGCCTAGTATTACTATATCGGTAAATCCTCTCTTCACACACCACTTAACTGCTTTGGTAAGATCGTTGGTTTCCTGGCTCTTGTCGCGGTAGATCCTGTCTGAAAACCTCCTGGCAATCCCTTTTTTCAGCGTATCCATGTCTCCGACAATAGCCTCAGGAATATAACCCGCCTTAAGCAGGCTTTCAGCACTTCCATCGCAGCAGATTATTCTTTCAGCATCTTTTAGATATCCTTTAGGGATTTCATGTCGGGGGAATCTGCCGTCAGCGAGTATTATGGTTTTTGAAGACATCGCAATAAAGATACGCTTTTTCATCAAATTACAAAACACGGCCATCCCACGCCATTAGGTTTCCATTAAACTAATAAATATATTTACCGTTGATAATACGGGATGAAATTGCGCGAAATAATATCGGGTTTATTTATCCTGGTCTGCGGAGCATTGTTGTGCATCAGGTGCGGTCGCGGGATAAGTGAAGAGAAAACCATGCAGACAGGCCGTAAACCTCTTCTCGAACCCGACTATTCTGATGTGACAATACCGCCGAACATTGCCCCGATGAATTTCTGCGTGAGCGAAGGAAAAAACTTCTACAGGGTATTTGCAAAATCCGGAACATCGGGATATCAGATCAGAATATCCTCCCGGAACGGCATTATCAGATTTCCCGGAAGATCATGGAGAAAGCTGTTAAACAACAGCAAGGGTGATAAGATTAAAATTCAGATTTATTCTGCCGGCCGTGGCGACAAGACAGCTTCCAAATATGATCCTTTTTACCTGTATGTTTCAGACGATCCTATAGATCCATACCTTGTTTACCGCCTCATCCATCCGGGTTATTACAGCTGGTCGAACATCAGAATTGTGCAGCGGTCCCTCGAAAGCTTTGAGGAAACATCTCTTTTCGAGAACCGGATCATGGAAAAGAACTGTGCTAATTGCCACTCGTTCAACAATAACAGAGCTGACAGGTTCATGATCCACATAAGGGGATCCCTGGGGGGAACTTATTTTGCTGAGAACGGAATCCTTACCAGAACCGATCCTAAGATAGATGGAATGCCGGGCAGCGCTACATATCCGACATGGCATCCCGGAGGAAGATTCATGGCATTTTCTTCTAATCAGGTGAGACAGAGTTTTTATTCCATACCCGAAAAGAACATTGAGGTTTTCGACCTGATTTCTTCACTCATCCTCTACGACAGGGAAAAGAATGAAATCATCAGTATAACTGACAGTGACACAACAAAATATCTCCAGACATTCCCATCATGGTCACCGGATGGCAAATATCTATATTTCTGCAGGGCGCCAAAACATATATCAGAGGAAGATCCTGAACTGGAACAGATAAGGAATACACATTATGATCTGGTCAGGAAATCATTCGATCATGAAACGAGGACTTTCGGTGAAGCCGAAATTGTCTTCAATGCAGCTAAGATTAATAAGAGCGTGTCGTTCCCCAGGATCTCACCTGACGGTAAATCGCTCGTCATTACACTTGCAGATTATGGAACATTCCCTGTCTGGCACCGTGAGGCTGACCTGTATATGCTCAATCTACAGACAGGTGAAGCCGTCAGGATGAATGTCAACAGCGATGAAACAGAAAGCTATCATACATGGTCTGTCAATGGCAGGTGGCTGGTATTCAGCAGCAGAAGGATGGACGGCAGGAGCGGAAGACCATATTTTACACATATCGACTCCCTCGGCAACCAGGGCAAGCCTTTTGTCCTGCCCCAGGAGGACCCGGCGCTTTACGGCAGGATGCTTGAATCCTTTAATATTCCTGAATTTGTAAATGGCAGAATAAAGCTGACGCCAAGGGATTTTGCATCTGCTTCGCGGCAGATACCGCTCAAAGCACTGTCTGGAAATCCCCCCGATTCGCTTCCGGCACAAGCTGAAAAAACGAAGGAAATCCCCCTCAAAATAAACGAAAGACCGATACATCAATGAACAGGACGAACACTGCAAAAGCTTTAGGTGGTATCGATGTATATCTTTCACTGGGCTTTCTCTTCCTGGTTGCTTTTGTTTTCTTCTGTCTGCCGGGTAATTATATCCTTTATTTTCAGGAAACACAATCGCTCTTTCTCTTCTCGGGAGAATACCTGCATCCGTACCTGGTCAGACCCGGCGGCCTCCTCGAATATGCAGCAAAGTTCCTTACACAGTTTTATGCTGACAGGCTGCCCGGCTCTCTTATACTGTCTTTAATACTTATCCTCCTGCCCGTGATGCTTCAAAGGATCAACCGCCGGCTGATCCCGGGGAATTCATACTTGCTCCTGCCGCTGCTTATACCGTTTTTCCTTATGTTCCTCATGCAGGCGAACTATTATCATATGATGGAATATAACCTTGGCTTCCTGCTGGTCATCCTGTTCTACCTGTTCTTCATTTCAGTCCCGGACAGGCACAGGCATACCATTATTATTATATTGTTCCCTCTCTATTATTACCTGGCCGGAGCTTATGCATTTATCTTTATTGTACTTTATATAATGCATAATCTTTTTCTTGAAAAGGGAAAAAGGAAATATCTGAATATTGCCGCATTGGTCATAATCGCTTTTGCCACATTCCTCATCTCATGGAAGTTACTTTTCCTGCAGCCTGTCCAGCAATTCCTTCTGTTCCCTCTTCCTGTGTTTGAGGATGCAGGTTATACTGTGACTTTCTCTATCCTTGCCGCCTGTCTGGTTTTCTACCCGGTGATTTACAGGTATATTACTCAGGTAAAGAACATATCGCTGAATACCAGGCTCCGGTCTTATCTTTCAGGTATAATCATTTTTCTTATTTCAGGTTTCCTGCTGTTTAAAATATACAATCCGCAGACTGCAGGCGTAGTAGAGATAGAAAGATATGTTTTCGGGGGAAAATATGACAAGGCGATCACTTACCATGAGAAACATCCCTCACTGAATCTGATAGGACAATATTTTTACAATTATGCCCTTTCCGAGACTGACCAGCTTTGCGACAGGATGTTCTCTGGAAGGCAGGATTTTGGAGCAGGTTCACTTATATTGCCATGGGGGGATGCCCATCTCAACAGGGGCTCGTATTACTACTATTCCATCGGGCTGATAAATGAAGCCCATCGCTGGGCATACGAGGAGATGATAGTGTACGGATACCGCCCCCAGAACCTCCAGATGCTGGCAAAAACCAGTCTCATCAATGGTGATTACCGGATGGCAGGGAAATACCTCGGCATATTGAAGAAGACAATTTTTTACGGGGGCTGGGCAAAAGAATATGAAAAGCTCATAGGCAATCCCGGTCTTATCCTGTCCCATCCCGAACTCGGCCTGAAACTGAAGATCCTTCCGAAGAACAATTTCTTCATTCAGTTCAACGAACCCCAGAACAATCTGCCTCTGATGCTTGAATCACAACCCGATAACAGGAAGGCTTTTGAATACTACCTGGCAGGACTTCTTCTTACGAAAAATGTTGAGCTGGCAGTGAATGAAATCAGGAAGATGAAGGAAATCGGTTACACAAGCATTCCCCGTCATATTGAAGAAGCTGCGCTGATTTATTATAATGCCACAAGGATTTTACCCGATCTCGGCGGTCTGACAATAAGCCCCGAGACACAATCCCGGTTCAATCAGTACTTCACCCTCTATCTTGGAGCACGTCTTAATCCGTCAAAGCTTCAGGAAACGATGCAAAAGAACTTCGGCAACACTTTCTGGTATTTTTTTCATTTTAAATGATTTTCCAAAAAAACCTATCTTTACATTGAGCAAGAGTTTGAGAAAATGTCAAAGAAACTTCTGATTCCGTTCTTAGTCTTGCTTTTTTTAGCGGACTCCTTTATCCTCCCGGCACAGAATCCGAGAATAGACGGTTATAAAGGTATATGGTACAGTTTCGGACAACTTGAGGAATTTGGTTACAAATTCTCAGGAGGTGTTGCCACATTTGCTTCACGACACAGACCTATGGCAATCTATGCACCCGAGGTCAGGAAGACATTCTTTGTATATGGCGGTACAACCGGTCCTGAAGAGCAGCATCTGGTAATAATGGTTTCTTATTATGATCACCGTCTTAACAAAGTGCCTAAGCCTGTGGTTGTGTATGATAAAATGGGGGTTAAGGAACCTCAGGATAACGGATCCCTTTCGATTGATGGGGACGGAAATCTATGGATTTTCATAAGCGGCAGGGGCAGAACACGACCGGGACTTATATTTAAAAGCTCAAAACCCTGGTCCATTGACAGCTTTGATAAGATAATGGAATGGGAGATGATCTCACCTCAGCCCTGGTGGATGGAAGATAATGGATTCATGCTTATGTTTTCAAGAAATATAAAAGGACGGGAGCTTTACTTTTCTTCAAGCGCTGACGGAAAGACATGGGCAGATAGTCAGAAAATTGCAGCTATGGGAGGGCATTTTCAGGTATCAAACGTTAAAGGAAAAAAGCTGGTGACAGTGTTCAATTACCATCCGGGAGGTAATATCGACAGGCGTACAAATCTCTACCTTCTGCAGACAGATGATATGGGCAGGACATGGAAAACAGTGGATAACCGGATCGTCACCATCCCTGTTACCGATGTCAGAAGCGAAGCTCTCATAAAAGACTACGAAGCTGAAGGGAAACTCGTTTATATAAGTGACCTCGATTTTGATAATGAAGGAAATCCTGTTGTGCTGGTTATTCTGAGCAGCGATGTCAATCCCGGTCCGAAAGGAGGACCAAGGGAATGGATGATTATTACACGGAAAAACAACAATTGGAATTTCAGCAAAGTATGCGAATCGTACCATAATTACGATATGGGTGCTCTCTACATTACTGATAATGAATGGAGGATAATTGGTCCCACAGAACCCGGTCCCCAGAAATATGGAACCGGAGGAGAAATAGCTTTGTGGATCAGCAGGGATAAAGGGATCAGCTGGGAGAAAGTACGTAATATAACATCAAACAGTACAAGAAATAATTCATTCGTACGCAATCCGGTGAATGCGCAGAAAGATTTCTATGCATTATGGACCGATGGAGATGCGGATAAATTCTCAGTCTCACATCTGTACTTTACAAATGAAAAATGTGACAGAGTGTGGATTTTACCGTATGAAATGAAGAAGAACCTTCAGAAAC
>JADDYF010000163.1 GCA_015712185.1 Bacteroidales bacterium | reverse complement strand
CCAGGGCAAGTCGGATTATCGTTATACTTCAATACTCTTTCGAGAAGCTTTCCTGTACGACGTAAAATAAGAAGCCGCCACTCCTCACCGTAAAGCTACCTGGCTCTTTCGTCCAAGATGTAATCCATGTCACAGTTGGCTGCCGATACGGGATTTGCATTAGCTCTGCTCCTGACCACATTGACATCGGCTGCGGCCAGATCAGGCCTGTTTATGCCCAGATATGCTTCAGCCCGAAGAAGCAAAGTTTCCGCAAACCGTAAAGCATACCAGTCCTTGTGAGTAATTCCTGAGCCTGCTCTGTTAGGCTGTAAGAAATAATTGCAGGGATCGTGGAATTTCAAATGGATCGGGAAAAGGATCTTGCAGGTATCCAGTATCGGGTTGGGGCGCGGTGGATTATAAAGGCTGAAATCTATCTTTTTCCCATGATAAATTGACTCGGGATTATCATAATAGAAATTGCGCTTTATATTATGCTTGGCATTCCGGATATCGTTGTTCCAATCGCTTCTCCAGATATTATAGTATACAAAACTGGTTCCGCGGCAGTTTGCTGTCGGACGGCTCAATGTATCGGAATATCCTGTATAAACACCATTATACATTACTCCACGGATCGCCTTCTTCCCGTCGGGTGTAAGTCCAATGTCAAAATAACGGGGTCCGTAGATGTATGCACTCGCAATTTGTCCCCCTCCTGTAATGGTAGGTTCGCATTGAATTACCCACATTGCTTCGGTATTATTTGCAAGGTTGTGGTTGGAGTAGCCAAACAGGTCATAATAGACATCTCCTGATCCGAAAATATCTTTTGCCAGCCTGTTGCCGAATCGTTGTGTCATCAAAGCGTAATTGTAATCTTCAATCACATGAGTAGCTGCTTCGACAGCCAGCTGGGGTTCACCCTGTTCCAGGTAAGTTTCAGCCAGGTAATGCCATGCGGGACCCTGTGTGATCCTTCCCGGAGCAGCTTCTTCACCGGGTTCCGGCAGGTTTTGAGCAGCATAACTGAAGTCTTCAACCATAAGATCATGAATATCAGCTATAGGATCCCTTACAAAGTCTGCTTTTGCTGTGGAGACAGGCTTCTTTAGCAGGGGAACATCACCATAAGTAGATACAAGGTAGCGGTATGCAAAGGCTCTGAAAAACTTTCCCTCAGCGATATACACATTCCTTCCGGCTTCGCCTCCTTCAAAAACAGCCGGATCTGCGCTCTCTACCTTATCTATCAGAACATTTGCCCATTGAACGATCTGGTAACATGCAACCCATGGATCCACAATATTCCTCCAGATTGGTGTCATGTCTTCGTATGAGTTTAAGTAAACTCCACCTGCACTTGGAGTCTCACCATTATAACCCAGGTCAGATCCATGTGTCGCCCAGTTCATACAACCAAACTCTCCGTATGTATAAAATGCAGTTCGCACACGATCGTGGAGAGCTGTTACACCCTGTAAAGCGCCCAGTTCAGTCAGGTATGCGTTATCCGGCGAGAGGAAATCAAGCGGCTTCTCATCCAGGATGCTCTCATCACAAGAAGATAATATGAGTAACAGTAATGCAGTTATCATTAAACATTTTTTACCCGTTTTATTTATAAACTTTTCCATTTGTTTTGGTTTTTAATAATAATACAACTTTCGTCCTTTTTGTCAGAGATAAAATCAGAAACTCAATCTTAAGCCTGCAATAATATTTCGCATCAGGGGAGTATCACTTACACCGATTTCCGGATCCCATCCCTGCCATTTTGTCCAGACATAGGGATTCTTACTCGATATATATACCTGAAATGACTGCAGCTTTAATTTATTAAGCAATACATTGCCCAGATTGTATGTGAGTGAAACATCCTGCAATCTCAAAAAACTACGGCTCTGATAGATTCCGCTCTGACGAAGAGGGACGTTATACATTCCTGTAGTATTTGTTGTTGGAGCGTCGGGTCTCCAGTAAGGATTGATTGCAGAATTGTTCATTCTTTGTTGCATATAAAACAAAGGATTTATCATTTCTGCATTATCGCCCAGATAATATTTTTTACCTCCCTGTATTGAGTTAATGAAAAAAGAGAAGGTGAAATTCTTGTATGTCAGGTTATTATTAATACTGAATCGGTAGCTTGGCGTTCTGTACCCAATAACTTTCCTGTCATTTGTAGGATCAATTACCCCGTCATCATTCTGATCGACGTACCTGAACTGGCCGGGATACCATCCTGCCAGGATATTACCACTGAAGAATTCCTCTTCAGTCCAAACACCCCCGGCCATTTCAAAATCATAGATTGCATTGATAGGTTCGCCCACAAACCATGAGTTGCCGATATCCTTATCGTCTTCCTTGCCATATAGTTTATTGATCTTATCCCTGTTCAGGGAAAATACAAAATCACTCTCCCATCTGAGGTTATTTTTATCAATATTTACGGATTGCAGCTCAAGCTCTATACCTTTATTGTCGATCCCTCCGATATTGGTCCATACGCTTGAATAGCCCGAAGACCTTGGAAGCTGTCGCTGAACCAGAACATCAGTTGTTTCAGCTATGTATGCATCGATCGAACCTGTAAGTCTGTTATTCAGAACCCTGAAGTCTGCACCGATATTGTAGGAGGTAGTAGTTTCCCAACCCAGATCTGAATTTGGCAAAGTGCTTGGGTAGAGACCAATGGCTGTTGTTTGTCCATAGACATAATAGCGGGTACCCATTGTTGACAGGCTTGAATAACGTCCGATTCCCTGATTACCGTTCTGGCCGTAAGAGGTCCTGAGCTTCAGATAAAATCCAAGATCTTTAAGGAACGGCTCTTCTGTAATTACCCAGGCTATTGAAGCAGAAGGGAACGTTGCCCACTTATTGCCAGCTCCAAATCCCGAGAAACCGTCGCGTCGTATTGTTCCTGTGAACATGTAACGCGACATATAGCTGTAATTAACACGTGCCATATATGAGAGACTGTTCTCTTCGTAGGCGGAAGTAGAGACAGTAGCAATCTCACCAAGCTCCATACTGTTGTATCCCAGCACTTCATTATCAAATCCCTGTGCATTGAGAGTTGAGCCGTTCCCTTTTCTTCCTTCACGGCTGAAAAGCAGGGTTGAATTCACCTGATGATTGCCAAATTCTCTTGAATAAGTTACTATATTATTGACAATCCAATCTCTGCTTTCAGAT
>JADDYF010000155.1 GCA_015712185.1 Bacteroidales bacterium | reverse complement strand
CATTTTACAATCAAAAATACGGCTTGATGCGAACGAACTCACCTCACGAGGTAAAGGACAGAAAGGTGCGGAAGAGATAAAAAACATTCTCTATTCAAAGCTCAGCGAAAGCCTTAAAGCTCTGAATGCCGGTTATATTGACATTATGCTGTATCACGATGCTTCGGAAGAGGACCTGCTTTTTCATGACGAAACAATGAAGTTTTTTTCGGAAATGAAAAAGGCCGGAGTTATAAGGGCCCACGGCTTCTCAACACACAACGATTTGATGAACCTATCGGAAAGAAACAACTCCGAAGGATTCTATGACATTGTTATGCTTCCATTTAATCATAAGGGATCTTTCATCCATTCCGTAACAGGCCGGTTTGAAGAATGGGACCAGAATAAACTCATGCTAATCCTGGAAGAGTCACACAGGAAAGGCATCGGCGTAGTTGCCATGAAAACATGCTCCGGAGGTAAATATTCACCATCACCTGGCTCAGAGCCGAGCTTCAGGGATGCTGTATCCTGGGTCCTTCAGCATGAATTTATAAGTGCGGCAGCCATAGCCATGGCCAGTTTCGAACAGGTCGATGACCATATGCCCGTGAAGTTATAGTAAGAACAGATTGTACCATTACATCAGGGAAATCAAATTACCTCAGCCACAACAAAGGTGCTACCACCGATAAATATCATATCGGTATCGGTTGCGGCTCTTCTTGCTGCTACAAGGGCTTTCTTAACATCATCGTAACATTCGCCTTTCAGGTTAAACCGTAATGCTTCTGTCTGCAGCGCTTTCTCATCCATTGCTCTGGGAACCGGAGCTTTCGTAAAATAATATCTTGCTTCAGGCGGGAATAGCGGCAACATTGAACTGATATCTTTATCCCGAACAAAACCTATTATTATATGCAACCCGGTTTTGGGAATTCCGGATATCTGACGAACAACATACTCTATACCTTCCCTGTTATGACCGGTGTCGCATACTGTCAAAGGATTCCGTTCTATAATCTGCCAGCGGCCATTAAGACCGGTGTTAAGAACTACTCTGCGGATTCCTGCGGTGAGGTTTTGCTCCGTCAGACCGAGAGTTCCTTCAAGGCATTTAAAAACCTGAAAAACAGTCTGCAGGTTCTTTGACTGATAGTCGCCTCCAAGCGGCGTCACTCCTGTAATTGTACGATCTGTCGATTTTTCCTTAACTGAGTATTTTCTCTCACCGGTTATAAGATTCAATTCTTTAAGGAAACAGGAAAAATTACTGTCAGAGAAAATAATCACAGAACCAGCTTTCGCAGCAGCTGTCTGAAAAATATGTTTTGTCTCCGGTTGAGATTCACCTATTACCACAGGAGTATTACTCTTAATGATTCCGGCTTTCTCAGCAGCAATTTTCACAAGAGTATTTCCCAGCAGATCAGTATGATCGTAACCTATATTTGTTATAACCGACAGAACCGGATTTATGATATTTGTCGAATCGAGCCTTCCGCCCAGGCCGGTCTCAATAACAGCAATATCAATTTTCTTTCTGGCAAAATAATCAAATGCCATGGCTACTGTCATTTCAAAGAATGACGGTTTGTGCCTGGTAATAATCTTTCCATGCTTTTCAACAAATGCCGTTACTTCTCTCTTCGGTATCATCTCACCATTAATCCTTATCCTTTCCCTGAAATCTTTCAGATGGGGCGAAGTATATAATCCGGTCACAAATCCGGCCTCCTGAAGTACAGATGCTGTCATGTGTGAAACAGAGCCTTTCCCGTTAGTACCGGCAACATGAACTGTCCTGTATTTTTTATGAGGATGTCCGAAATAACTGTCGAGCAGCAAGGTGTTGTCGAGATTGCTTTTATAGGCAGGTTTGCCTATCCTGTGGAAAGCAGGCAGACAGGAATAGAGGTATTCTAGTGTCTGTTCATAGGTCATAATTCCTGGCATTTCATGTATTACAAATTAACATACTTTCAACATTCGAGACAATTAATTCTATATTTTAGTTATTTTTGCTGGTCGGGAAAAAAACAGGTTCTGTGATATTTTGTTGATTTTAAACAACTTATTTATGATAAAGAAGCACAATAAGAAGCTTTTCATTATTGATACCAACGTCCTTCTCCACGATTACAAATGCATATACAATTTCGAAGAAAACGATGTAATAATACCGATAGTTGTCCTTGAAGAGCTTGATAAATTCAAAAGAGGCAATGATCAGATCAATTTCCACGCAAGGGAATTTACAAGGGAGCTCGATAAACTGTCGGGAGATATGCTTCTCACAGCCAACATCCCTCTTGGAGAAAACCTTGGTAACCTGCACATTGAAACAGGCAGGGATTTCTCGGAAAAGGTAAGCCAGTCATTTCCGGAAAGGACCGCTGACCACCGGATACTGGCAATAGCAGAGTATGTCTGTAATTCAAACAAGGATAAATCAGTTGTTCTGATAACCAAGGATATAAACCTGCGCATGAAAGCCAAGTCGCTGGGTATTACAGCTCAGGATTACCAGAATGACAAGGTTGCAAATATTGACGATCTGTATAAGGGGATCAAGGTTCTTGATGATGTTGATCCGCAATTGATTAACAAACTTTACGAGCTTCCTGAAGGGGTGGGTTCACAGGATTTCAAACTCGAACCTGAATTAAAGGGACATCAGTTCTTCATAATGAAGAATAACGGAGCCAGTGCACTAGCCCATTACAATCCGGTGAATAAGTTGCTGAACAGGGTTATCAAGCAAACGACATACGGAATCGATCCGCGCAATGCAGAGCAGACATTTGCACTTGAGGCATTGTCTAATCCTGATATTCAGCTTGTTTCGCTTACAGGTAAGGCCGGAACGGGGAAAACGCTGCTGGCACTTGCAGCTGCGCTTGCTCAACACAAAAGGTACAAGCAGATTTTCCTGGCGAGACCGATAGTGCCCCTGGCAAACCGCGACCTGGGTTTTCTTCCCGGTGACATAAAAGAAAAAATGGAACCTTATATGCAGCCTTTGTACGACAATCTTACAGTCATCAAGCACAAGTTCAGCCACCAGAGCCCGGAATTCATCCGCATCAACGATATGATGAAGGAGGAGAAACTCGTAATAACCCCTCTGGCATACATCAGAGGCCGCAGTCTTTCGAGCATCTTTTTCATTGTTGACGAAGCACAGAACCTGACTCCGCATGAAATCAAAACAATTATCACACGCGCCGGCGAAGGAACCAAAATGGTATTTACCGGAGATATAGAACAGATTGATTCACCATACCTTGATACAGCATCCAACGGACTAAGTTACCTGTCCGATAAAATGAAGAGCCAGGAAATATTTGCACATGTGAACCTCGTTAAGGGAGAAAGGAGTTTCCTGGCAGAACTGGCAAGTAAATTATTATAGAAATCATTGCAGAATTAAAGTTCTTTTTTGAAACATTTATTTTAAACATTTCATTATTAATCTGTTAATAAATTAACAATGAAAGAAAAAGCATTTCAGACAATTTTGTTAATAGCAATATTGCTTACCGCGTTATCCGCAGTACTGCCAGCACAGGCAAGGCAGAAGAAGGTCAGGGCAGCGAGAACCCGCGGTATTGATAAAATCCAGCTGTTTAACGGCAGGGATCTCAGCAACTGGGCTTTCAAACTGAGAGACCCGGGTGTTGATCCTGCAAAGGTTTTCTTTGTCCGAAACGGTGTGATCCATATTACAGGAGAACCCTTCGGTTATATGAGAACTAAAGATATCTATTCCGATTACCAGCTCCATGTAGAATATCGATGGCCTATGGAGGCAACAAACAGCGGAATTTTCTTACATGCGCAGCTTCCTGATACCATCTGGCCTAAAAGTGTTGAGTGTCAGCTTCAGGCTGGAAATGCAGGCGATTTTATCTGTATGAGCGGCTCTGACATGAATGAACGAAGCGACAAATCAAAGAGGTCAGTGAAAAAGATGGCAGCCTCCTCGGAAAAACCTGCCGGTGAATGGAACGTGTTGGAGATCATCTGTAAAACGAATACCATTGAAGTTTCTGTAAACGGTATCATTCAGAACAAAGCCACCGGTGTAAATATCAGTAAAGGCCATATATGTCTGCAGAGTGAAGGGAAGGATATTGAGTTCAGGAATGTCTATCTTACCAGGCTAAAGAAATAGAATTGCAGAATCGGGGTATGAATAATGTGACAAGGAAAAAGGTAGCTTTTCATACACTTGGCTGTAAACTTAATTTTGCCGAAACATCAACCATATCAAGGTCATTCCCGGAAGAACTGTTTGAGCGAGTACCTGCGGGTACAAAAGCTGATATTTACGTAATCAATACATGTACCGTCACTGAAGCTGCCGACAGAAAATGCCGGCAGGCAATCAGGAAGTTCATCAACAAATCACCAGAAGCAATTATTGCTGTGGTGGGATGTTATCCGCAAATCAGACCAGGGGAGGTTTCTGCGATTCACGGAGTCGACCTGGTGCTTGGCACAAACGAGAAATTTGATGTGGCAGGCTATCTCTCCACCCTGGTGAAAAAACAAAATGCCGAGATCCATTCCTGCACCCTTTCTCCTTCTGACACTTTTATCCCATCATATTCAGCCGGCGACAGGACAAGGTCATTCCTGAAGATTCAGGACGGCTGCGATTATGGCTGTGCTTACTGCACAGTTCCTCTGGCAAGAGGAGGGAACCGAAATCCCGCGATTAATTCACTGACAACTGACGCCGTCAGCCTGGCCGGCAGAGGCGTTAAAGAAATTGTGATTACCGGTGTAAACATAGGTAGTTTTGGAAAGACCACAGGGCAATCATTTGCAGAGCTCCTACAGGAACTTGTAAAGGTACAGGGGATTGAAAGGTACAGGATATCATCAATTGAGCCAAACCTTCTTACTGACGAAATCTTAAGCATTATCGCAGGGAACAAAAAGATCCTGCCTCATTTCCACATTCCGCTCCAAAGCGGAAATAATAAAATCCTTCAACTGATGAGAAGAAGGTATACAAGGGAATTATTTACGAACAGGGTAACAGCCATAAAAGAGATCCTGCCTGGTGCCGGTATCGGCGCAGATGTGATCGCGGGATTCCCCGGAGAGTCAGAATCCGATTTTGAAGAGACCTTCAACTTCCTCGGTAACACACCTCTCTCCTATCTTCATGTATTTCCGTATTCTGAAAGACCAGGAACTGTTGCCGCAAGCATGCCTGGGAAGGTAGCCGGCGAAGAAAAAGAAAGAAGATGCAAAAAACTCATAAGTCTTTCAGCATCAAAAAACCAGGAATTCTTCAGACAGAATATCGGACTGACCGAAGAGGTTCTTTTTGAAAAATTAAGAAGTGGCGGCATGATAACAGGTTTTACGGGAAATTATATCAGGGCTGAATATCCATGGCAGGCAAAGCTTGTGGGACAGATAAGGAAAGTCATGATGAATGGTATTTCACCTACCGGTAAAATGAGAGTGGAATTAATTGACTGAATTATGTTAAACTATGAGAATTTCTGCCATGAGATAGTGACTGCAGTTCGTGAAGCTGCACTGTTCATCACAAGGGAATACGGGCGCTTTGACATCAGGAACACAGAGATCAAAGGTCTGAATGACTTTGTCAGCTATGTTGACAAAGGATCCGAAAGCATGCTTGTTGAGAATCTTGGGAAGATTCTTCCTGAAGCAGGATTTATTGCTGAGGAAGGTACTTCATCGAAAATGGGAATGAAATACTGCTGGGTAATTGATCCTCTCGACGGAACGACAAATTTCCTGCATGGGGTTCATCCTTTTGCGATAAGTGTGGCATTGATGGAAGATGATGAGATAGTCGCCGGCGTTGTTTATGAGGTATGCGGAAAAGAAATATTTTATGCATGGAAAAACGGAGGCGCCTGGCTCAACAATCAGCAAATTCACGTCTCAGCAGCTGAACATCTGACAGAGAGCCTTGTTGCTACCGGATTTCCGTATTCCGATTTTTCCCGTCTTGATGATTTCATGGAAAGCCTAAAGCATTTTTGTAAAACCACTCATGGGATAAGAAGGTTTGGATCTGCCTCGATAGACCTCGCTTATGTCGCATGCGGCAGGTTTGAAGCATTCTACGAATACGGGCTTTATCCGTGGGATGTAGCTGCCGGTACACTGCTTGTACGGGAAGCCGGGGGACTGGTAAGTGACTTCTCGGGTAACGAGAAAAATATCTCCGGTGATGAGATTGCAGCTGCCAGCGACCTCGTTTTTCCTGAATTCCTGGAAAATATACGTAAATTTATGCATCGTCAGATTATACAGGAATAATGGCGGCCATAGGATATTACCTCTTTTACGGGATAAGCTGGATCATTACTCTTCTGCCATTGAGGATCCTTTATGTATTTTCTTATCTATTATTTATCCTGATGTATTATTTCCCGGGTTACCGGCGGAAAGTGGTTGCACAAAATCTGAAAAATTCATTCCATGAAAAAAATCCCCGGGAACTTGCGATGATTGGCAAAAAGTTCTATCACCATTTCTGTGATCTCTTTCCGGAAGTCCTGAAGCTGCAACACATGAGTGAAAAGGAATTGATGAAAAGGATATCATTTACTAATCCTGAACTTGCCGACCGGTTGTATGATGATGGCCGCGATGTTGTGGCAATTCTCGGACATTACTGCAACTGGGAATGGCTGTCAGGTGTCCCCCTTTTCGTAAAACATCAGATGGTTTCAGTTTATAAACCTTTACAGAATAAACATTTTGATAAATTCATGAATGACTTAAGGGCCAGAAACAGAATGATTCTGGTTCCCATGCAGCAGATAGCCAGGGAAATAATCGTTAACAGGAAGAACGGTAAAAGAACAATCTATGCTTTTATTACCGATCAAACCCCTTCAATTTCCGACGTAAGGTACTGGACAAGTTTTCTTAACCAGGATACACCTGTTTATCTGGGAGCAGAGAAGCTTGCGGCAAAATATGATATGCCTGTGGTTTTTGTAAATGTCCGTAAAATAAAAAGGGGATATTATTCCATGACTGCGGAGTTGTTATTTGACCATCCTGCAGGGCTGCCTGAATATGCTGTCACCGAAGCTCATGTCAGGAGACTGGAGGAGGTGATTCGCCAGCAGCCCGAATACTGGCTCTGGAGCCACCGCAGGTGGAAACATAAAAAAGAGAGCCCATGATCAAGACAGCAATTGTGATCCTGAACTGGAACGGGCTTGGCTTCCTGAAGAGATTTCTTGAGATTGTTATCAGGAAATCGGCAGATAATGAAACTGTTGTGTGCGTCGCAGATAATGGTTCAACCGACGGCTCCTGTGAGTGGATCGCTGAGAATTACACCGAGGTGAAGCTGATCAGACTTGAAAAGAATTACGGGTTTGCAGGCGGGTATTCTATTGCACTGGAGCAACTGACTGCCAGATACTTTGTTCTTCTGAATTCTGATATCGAAGTGACTAACGGCTGGCTGACACCATTGATAGATTTCATGGACAGAAACCCTGATGTTGCATCATGTCAGCCAAAAATATTGTCATATAACAGGCGGAATTATTTTGAATATGCCGGTGCAGCCGGTGGTTTCATCGACCGGCTTGGATATCCCATATGCCGGGGGCGTATAATAAATCATATTGAGCAGGATTTTGGCCAGTATGACAGCCAGACTGACATTTTCTGGTCGACAGGCGCATGCATGGTTGTACGCTCGGATGCATGGAAAAAATGCGGGGGGTTCGACCCTGATTTCTTCGCCCACATGGAGGAGATAGATCTTTGCTGGCGGTTCCATAAAGCAGGATTCCGGGTAACATTTATCCCCGGAACGACAGTCTACCACGTTGGAGGCGGTACCCTCTCATACAGTTCCCCTTTTAAAACTTACCTCAATTTCCGTAACAGCCTTTATATCCTGTATAAGAACCTGCCAGACGACAAGCTTCGTGCAGTCCTGTTCCAAAGAAAAGTACTCGACGGTCTGGCCTCTTTTTACTTCCTGTGCAAAGGCCAGATCAAAAGTTCATTTTATGTTATTAAAGCTCATATTGATTTTTATAGGACGCTCCCGCGTCTGAAAGAAAAGAGAGCCATGATCATCCGGAGCATCGGAAATAATCATTCAGGACCCATATTGAACAAGTCTGTTGTTTTTGAGTTATTCATAAAAAGACACAAAACATTCACAAGCCTCAAAACGAACTTCTGACAGAATGAAAGCCAGTCAATGGGTTATTTTCCTTTCAATAGTTATTACAATTTACACGCTTGTAAATATTTACATATTTTTCAAAGGTTATAATACAGTCCCAGATATCAGGATTAAAAAAATAATCTATTCTGTAATTTTTGTTCTTCTTGCTGCCACATTTATAGCCGGTAAATTTCTTGAGTCAGCTCATTCGTCCGTATTATCTGACGTACTGAATATTATAGGCGGTTTCTGGCTGGGATTCATGCTTTACACATTTCTGTTCCTGCTTCTTTCCGACATGCTTCTGATATTAGCAAGGTTTTCAGGTATTCTAGGGAGATCCGATATTCTTCAGTACCGCAAATTGGCATTCCTAATCACAGTTTTATTATCTGCGGTATTGATTGTTGGCGGTTTCATAAATGCTATAATGCCTGTCATAAAAGAATATAAGATCGTTATCAACAAACCGGCAGGTGAAATCAAAACCCTGCACATTGCTGCTGTCTCAGATATACACCTTGGCAGTGTCATCCGGAAAAGGAGCATGAAAAAACTATCGGGGATGATTGATGCGATGAAGCCCGACTATACACTCTTACTGGGCGATATTGTTGACGGAGAACTCGGGCCGGTGCTGAGGGGCGACCTGTTGAAGTATTTCAGCTGCCCGGGAATGAACAATACTCTCTTCGCTATTACCGGGAACCATGAATTCATAGGCGGAGCCGATCGGACAATTCCCTATATTGAAAAGAAAGGCATTCGTATTCTGAAGGATGAGGTTGTAACACTTAAAGGCGGAATACAGCTTATCGGGAGGCTTGACAGAGATTCATTCAGGTACTATGCAAAGGAAAGGCTCCCTCTGGAAGAACTGATGAAGAATATCGATCGTTCCAGGCCGGTTATTCTGCTTGATCATCAGCCTTTAAGGCTTGACGAATCTGAAAGGAACGGTGTTGACCTCCAGTTGTCGGGACACACACATAATGGTCAACTCTGGCCCCTGAATTACATAGTGGGAAGGATCTTTGAACTGAGCTACGGTTACCTGAAGAAAGGTAATACACACATAATTGTTTCTTCCGGATTCGGGTTATGGGGGCCAAGAATCAGATCGTGCAGCAGATCGGAGGTGCTTCTCATTACACTTGAATTCAGCGGAAACTGAGTTTATTTAAGTTACAGATTACAGAAGATTAATGATCTTTTCAAGGGCCATTCCCCTTGAACCCTTGATGAGAATATGATTACCTTCTACAGGTTCATTTTTCAGGAAATCCTTTAATTTATTTATATCGGGAAATGCTTTGAACCTGAATCCTGCATATACCTTCTTAAAAACTGGTCCGGTAAGAAATACATCTCTGAGATTATGCTGCTGTAGCAACTGTAATATTTTTATATGTTCCTCTTCAGCTCTGTCACCAAGTTCCAGCATGTCACCCAGGATGCACATCTTCTTCTCTGCTCCGATCCTTGCAAATGATTCAATTGCCAGTGCCATACTTGCCGGATTGGCATTATAAAAATCACAGATGAGCGTATTGTTTTTTGTAACTTTTATTTGTGATCTGTTATTTGCCGGATGATACTTTTCAACAGCTTCACTAATATCGTCAATGTTAATTCCCATGAACAACCCTGTTGCAATGGCTGCCCTTATATTATCGAGGTTATAACTTCCAAACAGGTTAGTTTTGATCTTGTATGATTTGTGCTGGTAGGTCACTGTCAGTATGAGCTTCAGATCCGACGGTTCCGGCTTTACAATGAGCTCAATCCCGGTTGGATTTGAGAAGGGAACAGCTCTGTTGACCAGCTTATATATCTTCTCCGAAATTAGGGGATCCCTGTCATTATAAAGAGCCACGCCGTTTACTTTCCTGAGATATTCATACAGCTCAATCTTCGATTTGATAACTCCGTCAAGGGTACCAAAACCCTCAATATGAGCAGTACCAATGTTGGTGATTATCCCGTAGTCGGGTTTGGAGATAAGGCAGAGTGTCCGGATCTCACCCACATGGCTTGCCCCCAGTTCAATAACCATCATTTCGGTATCATCGGGAGCGGAAAGAAGAGTCAGGGGAACACCAATATGATTATTGAGATTTCCCTTTGTAGAATGTACCCTGTACTTATTGGCAAGAATGGAAGACAGTAGTTCCTTTGTTGTAGTTTTCCCGTTGGTTCCGGTGACTGCAATAACAGAAGCCTTTATTTCTTTTCTGTGGAATGTGGCAAGAGCCTGCAATTCAAACAGACAATCATCGACCAGTATTGTCTTATCAGTTTCGAAGGCCGGATCATCAATTACTGCCCACGAAGCGCCTTTATCGATGGCTTCAGGAGCAAATTTATTCCCATTATAATTCTCACCCCACAGGGCAAAGAATATCTGGTTTTTCTGAACAGTCCGGGAGTCAGTGGAGACTCCTGATGATTCTCTGAATAGTTTATAAAGCTCTTCTGTCTTCATGTTTTAAAAAAAATGCCTCATTATGCGTCCATAATGAGGCTTATTTCACATAGCACATAATACTCTGTTAGAATCCGGCAGGGCTCCCAACCCTTATCATAGCACACCGGAAACCCAGGTCATCACGGCAGCTTTCCTGGTCGAGGAACCTCCTTGTCGATGGATTAAGCCAGTATGCCTTGTCTCTCCATGATCCTCCCTTATATACTCTGGCATTGTCATTGATAAGGGTTACATAATCGCTATAGCCGCTTGCACCAGGATCCTGGGCGTACATCCTGAGGGAAGCTTTTTTCCCATCATCAACAGTCCAGCTGTCACCTGCAACAATTGAAGACTGGAGATCACCATCCCTGTAGTTTCTGTAATCACCTCTCTGATAATTATATCTTGTGGCGACATCTTCATCTTTAACAGTATCTACATAAAGTCTTCCCAGGTTGTTTTTGCCGACTACCCTTCCCTCTGCATCACGGCGAAGGTCTGTATAAACGTTGCCTCTGAAGGGATTGAAAGCATCAACATCCTCAGATGTAAGAGGACGATAGACATCCTGAACCCATTCGTTTACATTACCGGACATACAGTAAAGACCATAATCGTTCGGCCAGTATGACTTAACATCACTTGTGATGCTTGCATTGTCGTTCAGGCTGCCTGCAACTCCCATCAGGTCGCCCCTGGCGCGGACAAAGTTTGCCATCATCTCACCACGGTTCTTTGGAGCCGAGTTTCTTACATTATGCCCGTCCCATGGATATATTCTTCTTTCATAAATTCTTTCCTCAAAAGTATTGCCCCTGAGTGCATATGCAGCAAATTCCCATTCAGCCTCCGTTGGTAAACGGTAAGCAGGAAGGAGCAAACCATCCTCGAAGGTTGTCCGTCGCTCGGTCTGATTTGGATTAAGGCTTTCACGCAGCTGATTAACGACACCTTCATATTGCCCTGCAAGATAAGCTTCAGTATTAAAATTATTCTGGTTCTTCTGCTCAGGATCATATTTCAGTTCACCCTCGTCAATGAGCAGCTGTTCGTTTACTCTGTCGCCTCTCCAGAGACTATAGTCGTTTGCTTTCAGCCAGCTCACACCTACAACCGGATAGGTATTATAGGCAGGATGACGGAAATAGTATTGAACATACGGATCATTGAATCCCATGGGGCTGCGCCATACAAGGGTGTCGGGCAAAGACCTCCTGTATACTTCAGGGTAATCGGTATAAACACGACGAAGCCAGTACAGGTATTCACGGTAATCGACATTCCTTACTTCTGTCTCATCCATGTAAAATGACGATACTGTCACAGTTCTGGGCCTGTTGTTCCAGTCAAACATTACATCCTGCTGTACCTGCCCCATTGTGAATCGGCCTCCCTCAATAAGAACAAGACCGGGACCGGTTGCCTGTTCGGCTCCCAGCCTTACTTCAAAACCACCGTTGTCAGGATTATTGTATTCCCATCCTGTGGTGGCAGAAACATTCTGATTGCTTTTCTTTCCACCCTGGCAGGATACAATAATAAGTGCTGCAAATAATACTATTGGCAAGACTCTGAATTTATCCATAACTCCTTAATTTTTATGCCTTTAAAAAACTCCAAATATAGTAAATTCTCAATTTTTCGAATTTAGTCAGCAAATATAACTACAAATCAGGGAAGTTTATTGTCCTGACTGTGCTACTTTTTTCAACATTGTTCAAACTCAAAGCTATGCCAGTATGATGAAGCAGCGACAGCGGCATCATTATGTTGCCTGATCTGATATTAAAACGATAGTTATAAAATGCAGAAATACTCCCGACGTTAACTGAAAAACCAGCCTGAAAATCGATATCCTTGTTGTTACCTGAAAATATCATTGCATTGGCAGACATAAAATCAGATTCAAAAGCAGCTCCTATACCCGCTGAAAGATATCCCTTTTGAAGTTCAAGCATACCCACAGGTCTGATCTTCAGATATTTTTCCTTATTGATGTCAAAATCTGAAGCAAGATGAAGAAGAAGCTTGCGTTTCATCCTGTCTTCAACAAAATCTGTATAAGACAGATCGGGTTCTGAGAGATGGCTGACCGAAAAACCTCCTAAGATCCTGCCGTAAATAAACATGAATCCGGTACCAATGTCAAAAATCGTTCTCCCGGGTACTGCAACGGCCTCACCGGCAGGATACACAACTCCACCCAAGGCATCTATCTGGTCGGGAAGAACAATATTTCCTGTATTATATCCACGGTGATAAAATGATGCTGAAAGTCCGGCATTGATAAACAGGTTCTTCCCTGCCCTCAGAAAATATGCATACGAAAATCCTCCTCTTATATCATTGACAAAACCTCCCAGATACTTATCGGAAATATAAAATCCTGCTCCACCGTGCAGGGCCTGAAAGTATGAATCATATGAAAGAAGAACATTATGGAAGTTATAGCTGTTTCCCGGATAAAGGTTTAGGTACGAAAGCCTCAGGATACCATCTCCCTCGCTGCCGGTAACGGCAGGATTGTTTATCATAATCCACTGATAGCCCGAACCGTAACTTTCATCCTGCCCGGCAGCCGGAAATGTAATGATCAGGAGCGGTAAAACATATAGAAGAAAATGCTTTATCATCAGGAATTATTCTGCAATATCAACGTACGGTGAACGTTATTATTTTAAACCTGAACTGTTCACAAAAGAACAAAAATTATAACAAACTTGGGCACTTCATTATCTTTGCCCCGAACAATGAGGAAACCGATAAAAATATTACCACTCCTTCTGATCCTTTTAAATTATAATCTTCAAGTACAGAGTGCCGGGGATAGCTATTCACAGGAGTCTGTTCTCGCCTCTGGAACCTGGTTCAAAATTGCAGTTACATCTGACGGGATCTACAGGATTGACTATACCATTCTCAAACAGCTGGGTCTTTCCAATCCGTCAAATCCTCGGATCTTTGGCAATAATTCCGGCCAGCTGCCATACTATAATGATGAACCTAAACCCGACGACCTTAAAGAGTTGCCTATATATCTGGCAGCAGGGGCTGACGGGATCTTTAATGAGGGAGATTACCTGCTGTTTTACGGCCAGGGGACCGGGAGATGGAAATACGATACAGCAACAGGGGAATACAGGCATGTCAGGCATAACTACTCTGATACTGCATTCTATTTTATTACCGCCGGAACCGCTCAGGGAAAAAGAGTTGACCAGGCAGAATCACCGGCCGGTGTACCAGCTTATTTTTCGTCCGAATCAGATGCTCTTTTTATTCATGAAATGGAAACGGAGAATCTAATAAAATCAGGCAGAGAATGGTATCAGCCTATTTCAGTTATAAGCGCTGTCAAAATCAATCACGGATACACCGACCTTCTTACCACAGAAAAGGTAACCTTCAGGATCAGGGTACTTGGCAGGGCATCTGTTCCTACTCTGTTCAGGTTATTTGAAGGAGAGACGACATTAAAAAATTTACAGGTAAATGGGGTTAATATGTTCAATACCACCGGCACATACGCAGAAATAACCGATTCGACAGGATCAGCATTCCCGCAATCATCATCTCCGGTGTATGAAATCAGGTTCTTTAACAACGGAGAACAGAGCGCAAGAGGTTGGATTGATTATGTTACACTTTCAGGAAGGAGGAAAAATACATTTTCAGGATCGATTGCCAGTTATTCTGATTACAAATCAATCGGACAGGGACAACTGACAGAGTTTACAATAAACAGTCCGGGACAGGATCCGGTGATCTGGGATATTACCGATCCTTTCGGCGTAAAGAGGATCGATTACAGCAGAGCTGGCAACAACATAATTTTCAAAGCTTCAACTGATACACTGCGAAGATTTGTCGCCTTTCTTCCTGTCAATGCAATCATACCTGTAATAAAACCTTTCCCTGTACCAAACCAGGACCTTCACGGTACAGATCCTGCCGACATGCTTATTGTCACTCATCCGCTCTTCAGAAGTTATGCCGACAGATTGGCGAAAATCCACCTCGCAAACAGCGGCCTTGTTTCACTTGTAGTTACACCCGAGGAGATCTACAATGAATTTTCCGGAGGCATACCGGATATTGTTGCGATAAGGAATTTTGCCAGGATGAAATTCCTTCAGCAGGCCGGCACATCACATCCGCTCAAATACCTCCTGCTTTTCGGTGACGGATCATTTGAGAATAAAACGCTGCCGCCGAAAAATCCTAATTTCATCCCGACATACCAGTCGCTTAACTCCAACGTAGTTGTCGGATCCTTTACTTCCGACGATTTTTACGGTCTGCTGGAGGATGGAGAGGGTGAATCTGAAGGAACTGAGGATATAGGTATCGGACGTTTCCCTGTATCGGATACCATCCAGGCCGGTATCATTATTTCTAAAATAGCAGCTTATCTTAGTCCGTCCAATACCGGGGAATGGAAGAATGTTATCTGCATAACGGCTGACGATGAGGATGGTAACACTCATCTATCTGATGCCGAAGGACTTGCTGCAATTCTTAAGGATAGTGTACCGGCTTATAATCTAAATAAGATATACCTTGACGCTTTCAGACAGGTAACCACAATTAACGGACAATCATACCCTGAAGTTACCAGTGAGATAAATAACACTATAAATGACGGATGCCTTATTTTCAACTACGTGGGCCATGGAAACGAGAACGGACTGGCCCATGAAAGGGTGGTAAGGACAGAAGATATCAATTCATGGAAGAACGGTCCGCGGCTGCCGCTTTTCATAACTGCAACCTGTGAATTCAGCAGGTTTGATGATATTGAACTGAACATAATCACCCGTGAAATGACCGGTAAAACTTCAGCCGGGGAGATGGTTCTGCTCAACAGCGAGGGAGGCGGTATAGCACTTATGTCCACCACACGGCTTGTCTACTCTGCCCCAAATCACTTCCTCAACAAGAACATTTATGATGTTGCGTTTGAACTCGACAGTGCCGGAAATCCTCTTCGTCTGGGAGATATCATAAGGCTCGCAAAAAACAAATCGGGAACCGGCGCCAATAAAAGGAATTTTTCATTGCTGGGAGATCCCGCATTAAGACTAGCATATCCCTGGCACGGCAGGGTAATTACTGATTCTATTAACAACATGCCTGTAACAGGTAATCTCGATAGTCTGAAAGCACTTTCGCTCATAACTGTGACGGGACATATTGAAGACATGAAAGGTGTGACAATCAATGGATTCAATGGTATGGTATCCCCCATAGTCTACGATAAGGCAGCTGCTATAAGAACACTGGCAAACGACGGGGGTCCGACAATGGAATTCGACCTGAGGAACAGCATACTCTTCAGCGGACAGACTACAGCCTCAGGTGGTAAATTCAGGTTTACATTCCTGGTGCCGCGGGATATCAATTATAGTTTCGGGTACGGTAAAATCAGTTATTATGCATACAATGCAACAGATGATATGAACGGCTCCTTTTCCCAAATAATTGTCGGAGGATTCGCAAATACTACCAGGCTCGACACCCTCGGTCCCGGAATCAGGCTCTTCATGAATGATACCCTGTTCAGGAACGGGGGGATAACGGATAACGAACCCAGGATGCTGGCTGTACTGGAAGATGAAGGAGGGATAAATACGACCGGTTCGGGAATCGGGCACGATCTCACTGCATACCTCGATGGGGAGCAGAACCGGACTTTCGTACTCAATAACTATTTTGAGAATGAGGTTGATAATTATATGAAAGGAAAAGTTATTTATGATCTGCCATACCTCGGTGCGGGCAGTCATACCCTCACTCTGAAGGCCTGGGATAATTATAATAATTCCTCAGTCTCAACAATCCTTTTCGTTGTCGAGACAGGAGGGAAATTCATACTTAAAAACCTGCTGAATTACCCTAATCCTTTCATGAACGATACCAGGATAAGTGCCGGACATAACAGACCAGACAGAAAGATTGAGATCGCTATAAATATTTATGATGCAAGCGGCAGGTTGATCAGAATACTCAGGTCTGATGAATTTTCTAACGGGTACCAGCTGTCTCCTGTTACCTGGGATGGAAATGATGAAGGAGGCAGGAGAGTCGGCAGGGGAATCTATCCTTACAGCGTAACGGCAACAACCGAAGACGGGGAGGTGGCAAGAACCGTCGGAAAGATGATTATTTTATAATATCAGGACAATAACCTGCAAAAAAAAATGTTTTATATTTACATATTGCGGACTGAAAAGAAAAAACATGAAAAACAAGCTTCTGATTATCTTCCTGTTAACAGTCTCTTTAACAGTTAGCCCAAGGCTTTTATCCCAGGGAAACTCCGGTGAGCTTAATGCTATCCAGACGGTGGTTCCGTTTCTCACAATAGCACCCGATTCAAGAGCCGGAGCCATGGGCGATGCAGGTGTTGCAACTTCACCCGATCTTTACAGTATGCACTGGAATCCGGCAAAATTTGCCTTTATCGATGGAAAAGGCGGCGCAGCAATATCTTATTCACCATGGCTGAGAAACCTGGTTCCTGATATTAATATTGCCTATCTATCAGGCTATTACAGAATTGATCCGATGCAGGTGATAAGTACCAGCCTTATCTATTCTTCCCTTGGCGATGTTTCCTTTACTGATGATTTTGGTAATCTGGAAAGGACCTTTAAGCCAAACGAATGGTCATTCGATCTCGGATATTCAAGGTTGTTCACCGAAGCATGGTCAGGCGGTATAGCTTTCAGATTTATATATTCAAACCTGACCGGAGGTTCCTACTCGCACGGCGAACCAACAAAGGCAGGCATATCATTTGCAGCCGACATCTCCACCTATTACCAGAAGGAAATTTCATTGTTTCAGAAAGATGCCATTTTTTCATTCGGAGTCAACTTCTCGAATATCGGATCAAAAATGAGCTATTCCGATTCCAAAACTTCAGATTTCATTCCGATGAACATGCGCGTCGGAACTGCATTTACAATAAATCCTGATAATTTCAATAAAATAACCCTTACAGTCGATTTCAACAAGCTCCTTGTTCCTACACCACCGATCTATGACATTACAAAGCCAGACAGCATAATTGATGGAAAGGATCCCAATGTCGCAGTACCTGTCGCAATATTCCAGTCATTCTATGATGCACCGGGCGGATTCGGGGAAGAGCTGCGTGAGATAACATATTCGCTTGGGGCAGAATATTGGTATAATGATCAGTTCGCAATCCGTACAGGATATTTTCACGAAAACCAGACAAAAGGGAACAGGAAATACTTAACTGCCGGAGCCGGATTCAGACTCAGAGGATTTACCGTCGACTTCTCATATCTTATGCCGGTTGTGGCAAACCACCCCCTTGCCAGAACCTTACGCTTTTCCCTTGCATTTGATCTGAATGCACTGAGGAATGCCAACAGATCACGCGAATGAAGATCAGGACAGGTCAGGGGATTGATTTTCACCGGCTTGAAAAAGGTTTAAAACTGCGGCTCGGAGGTATCCTTATACCTTCGGAAAAAGGATGCGTAGCACATTCTGACGGAGACGTTCTGTTACACGCAATATGCGACGCCATCCTCGGAGCCGCCGGACTCAGGGATATTGGCTTCTATTTTCCGGATACTGACCGGCAGTTTAAAGGTATCGACAGTAAAACACTGCTGAAACGAAGCTTCAGCATGGCCAAATCGGCCGGCTACATCATCGGTAATCTTGATGCCACTGTGTGCCTTGAAAAGCCGAAAATTGCTCCTTATGTTGATGAGATGAAATCGGTAATTTCAGGGATTCTTGAGACAAATCCGGGAAATATATCTGTAAAGGCTACTACAACTGAAAGAATGGGCTTCACCGGCAGAGAGGAAGGTATTATGGCAATTGCTTCCGTACTGTTAACAAAATAACAATCCCTGCCTGCCAGGCTTATTTACAGGATCTCGTTAATAAGTTTATCATCAGCAATATATGGAACTGTCACTTTCAGTTCAGAAGTATGCCTCATCTCTCTCTCAAGAGTCAGTAGCGCACCTCTGTTCCTCGCCCAGCTTCTGCGCGCGATTCCATTGTAAACATCCCAGTGTAGCATCATTCTGAGCTTCTTCTCAGTTGACCGCTTACCATCAAGGACCATTCCGAAGCCTCCATTGATCACCTCTCCCCAGCCTACTCCTCCCCCGTTATGCAGGGACACCCATGTGGCCCCCCTGAATGCATCTCCTATTACATTGTGCACCGCCATGTCAGCAGTGAATTTCGACCCATCATAGATATCTGAGGTTTCCCTGTACGGGGAATCTGTACCTGATACATCGTGGTGATCCCTGCCGATTACCACGGGAGCCGAGATCCTTCCATCTGCAACAGCCCTGTTGAAAGCTGTTGCCAGTGCAATTCTTCCGGCAGCATCAGCATAAAGTATCCTTGCCTGGGATCCTACTACAAGTCTGTTCCTCTGTGCCTCCTCTATCCAGTGAATATTATCAGCCATCTGCTGGCTGGTTTCAACGGGAGAATTCTTCATCAGATTAGTTAAGACTCCGGCTGCAATAACGTCTGTTACCTCGAGGTCCGAAGGATCGTTTGAACAGCAGATCCACCGGAATGGACCGAATCCGTAATCAAAACAGACAGGACCCATAATATCCTGAACATAAGAAGGATACCTGAATCCTCCATTCTTATCAAGAATATCGGCACCAGCCCTCGATGCTTCAAGAAGGAAAGCATTACCGTAATCAAAAAAATATGTGCCCCTGGCTGTATGCCTGTTTATGGCATTTACCTGACGGATCAACGATCTCTTTACATGCTTCCTGAATTCTTCAGGTTTTTCAGAGATCATCCTGTTCGATTCATCAAAACTGAGGCTGGCAGGGTAATAACCTCCGGCCCATGGATTATGTAGCGAAGTCTGATCGGAGCCCATATCTACAAATATCTTCTCGTCTGCAAATCTTTCCCACACGTCCACAATGTTTCCGTGAAAGGCGATTGATACGACTTCATTTTCCCCGGATAAGTGCCTGACCCTGCCTGCAAGCCTGTCCATATCCGTAATTACCTCATCCACCCAACCCTGTGAATGACGCATCTCAATAGCCCTGGGATTTACTTCCGCAATTACTGAAGTGATACCGGCTATTCCTGCTGCTTTCGGCTGAGCACCCGACATCCCGCCAAGACCAGAGGAGACAAAAAGCCTTTGACGGCCGGTATTGCTGCCTGACTTATCAACCTTTCTGGCTGCATTCATGATGGTTATGGTAGTACCATGCACAATACCCTGTGGACCAATATACATATATGAACCGGCAGTCATCTGACCGTACTGGGATACGCCCAGAGCATTAAATTTCTCCCAGTGATCGTGAGAAGAATAATTAGGAATCACCATACCGTTTGTTACAACCAGCCGTGGTGCATCCCTGTGTGAAGGAAATAAACCAAGCGGATGACCTGAGTATACCACCAGAGTCTGATTATCGTTCATTTCCGACAGATACTTCATTGTCAGAAGATATTGTGCCCAATTCTGGAACACAGCTCCATTGCCTCCATAGGTTATCAGCTCGTGAGGGTGCTGGGCCACTGAATTGTCAAGATTATTTGAGATCATAAGCATTATGGCAGCGGCGCTGACCGATTTATGCGGAAAATCTTCCAACTGACGGGCTTTTATCTCATAGTCGGGCCTGAAGCGGAACATATAAATCCTTCCGTAATCAGATAGTTCGCGTGCAAACTCCTTTGCCAGTACACGATGAAACCCTGTGGGAAAATACCGGAGGGCATTCCTCAGCGCAAGCTTCTTTTCTCCGGCATCCAGAATATCCTTGCGTTTAGGGGCATGATTGATGGCCGGATCATATGGCTTTGGCGGCGGCAGTCTGGATGGTATACCCCGGGCGACAACCTTTTTAAAATCATCGTTAGTCATATATAGTACGTTTGTTGGTACACGTAAAGTTAGGGAATTCAAATAAAAAAGCCGGTCATTTGCTGACCGGCCTTTATGTTTTCTCAGGATCCTAAATTTTACCCTCTTTTATTATTTCATCATCAACAAGAATTCGCCCGCAATATTCACAAACAATAATTTTCTTTCTCGACTTGATGTCAAGCTGTCTCTGGGGCGGGATCTGGTTGAAACATCCGCCGCAGGCATCTCGCTGTACCGGCACAACTGCCAGACCATTACGGGCATTTGCCCTTATTCTCTTGTATGCTGTCAGAAGCCTTTCCTCAATAATCGCCTGTACCTTTTCGAGCTTCTTGTATAAACCTTCTTCCTCCTTTTGGGTGTCAGAAATTATCTCATCGAGTTCCGACCTTTTATTGTCAAGATCCGACTTTCTGTCCGCCAGTGTAGCCTCCGATTCCTTTATCACGAGCTTTTTTTCTTCAATCTGGGCATTGAACTCCCTGATCTTCTTATTGAAAAGCTCAATCTCCAGATTCTGATATTCTATCTCTTTGGAAAGGGAATCAAATTCCCTGTTATTCCTGACATTTTTCTGCTGCTCTTCATATTTCTTGATCAGCGCTTCCGCTTCAGTGATCTCGTTATTCTTCTTCTGAACTGACTTTTCAAAGGAAACAACCTCATCACGCAGATTACTTAGCCTTGTCTCAAGTCCGGCTATTTCGTCTTCAAGGTCCTGGACTTCCAGAGGAAGCTCACCTCTCAGAGTTTTGATTTTATCTATTTCTGAATCAACTAACTGCAGACTATAAAGAGCTCTTAATCTATCTTCTACCGAAATCTCAGTATCGTGTGATTTTGCTTTTTCCATACTATTGATAATTAATCGGATTCGTATTTATTTTGGAAAACCGGAGTGCAAATGTAGGGAATTTTTTGATAATAAGGTCGTATAAAATCTCAGTGGAAAACTTTTCACTCTCATAATGGCCGATATCGGCAATGAGGATTTTATGACCGGCTTCGAGGAAGCTGTGGTATCTGATGTCAGCGGTTATGTAGGCATCTGCACCCGATTTAATAGCATCGTTAACCAGTGCTCCTCCGGCTCCGCCGCAAACCGCGACCCTTGAGATCTTCTTTCGTGCCGGCATGGTGTGTCTGATCCCTCTGGCGCCAAATACCGAGGAGACGAGTTTCAGAAATTCCCCTTTTGGAAGTGGATCGGGTAGCAATCCTGTACAACCCATACCGGAATAGATGTTGTCATTCTCAATGGAGTAGAAATCATATGCCACCTCCTCGTAGGGATGTGCTTTGAGCAATGCGTCTATAACCCTCTCCTTAATGTGTGAAAACAATATTGTTTCAAACCGTATTTCCTGTTCAAAATGTATTTTACCCTTCTCTCCCACATAGGGATTAGTGTTATCTCCTCCCCTGAAACTTCCTGTTCCTGTCACAGCAAAACCGCAATAATCGTAATTACCTATAACACCGGCTCCTGCAGCGAAAACTGCATTCCTGACTTTTTCGAGGTTAGCTACAGGTACATAGGTCACCAGCTTGAGCAGCCGGTTTTTAAGGGGAGCGAGAACCCTGATTTCTCTCAGGTTCAGCTTTTCTGCCATTTTCCGTGAGACACCGTTGCCTATCACATCAAGATTTGTATGTGCGGAATATATGGCAATATCCTGTTTTATCGCCTTTAACAGGATTCTTTCGGAAAAAGTTGCGCCGGTAATCCTTTTTAAGGGGTTAAAGATTACCGGATGATGTGAGATAATGACTTCACAACCCTGTTCTGCGGCTTCATCAATAACTTCTTCGGTGACATCAAGTGTTATTAAACCGTACCTGATTTCCTTTTCCGGAATACCAGTCTGTAGCCCGGAGTTGTCATACCCTTCCTGGAACGATATAGGTACTGCAGAATCGAGAAAAGTACAAAGATCGGTTAATCTCATATCCTGAATAGTATCAGTTTTTGCTTTGTCTTCCCGGTATTTGCTTTATACTGTCAATTAATGACATACCCTGAGTTACATAGTTAAGTATAGATTATAACCGGAGCTCTGTTATATGCTGTCCCTGATTTCAAGAAGAAGGCTCCTTATTTTTTTCAGCGATTCGTTGATCTCATATTTATAATCAGCCTCCTCCCACTTACCGGATAACTTGCGTTTCACACCGGAAAGAGTCATCCCCTCCTCCCTGAGCAGATGATGGATGATCTTAAGGTTTTTAATGTCAGAAGGAGTAAACATCCTGTTTCCCTTTTTGTTCTTCATTGGTTTAAGGATGTCGAATTCGTTCTCCCAGAAACGTACGGTTGAGACCGGCACATTAAGCATTTCAGCTACTTCGCCTATCGAATAGTACAGTTTTTCGACTGCTTTTTCCCTGTATGGCATAATATCATTTATTTATAAGAGATGTCACCTGTTTCTGAAACATTTATCACAGCATCAGGAAAATCAAGAGCCATCAGTTCCTTTATCTTATGTATGGCCCGTTGTGCGGGATCTATCCTTACTCCTGCATCCCAGCTCTGACAGACAGGGATGATCTTTCCTGACAGGAACCTGCCGGTTGAATCAGTAAAAACCTTGATAACAGGAGCAATTCCATTAGGTCCGGAAAGGTTGAACCGCCCGTAAGTACAAAAGTTGCCCAGGCTATAGCTGATAAACCGTTCTTTATATACTTCAATTGCGCGTGTAACATGAGGGCCATGACCAAAAACCACATCCGCCCCCATATCGATCATGTGATGTGCAAAATCATAAACATTTCCGCGGTTCTCTCCGTGAAGGATCTCTTCAGTTTTCGGAACACGCTGAAAATCCGCGCCCTCTGCACCTCCGTGGAAAGATACTATAACAATATCACATGTATCCGAAAGATATTTAACGATCTCCCCTGCTTTTACAGTATCAGTGATACTAACAGTCCCGGCATTCGGTGCAAAGGCACAGAATCCGTAAAGCATTGTATCTTTCCTTACAATCGACCACGGATATTCAACCAAACCTCCATAGCTGATACCCGATGAGTCAAGCAGCTGTACCGTTCTCTCTCTTGCCTGCTGACCGAAATCGCCAAAATGATTGTTGGCAAGGCTTAAAAGATCAAAACCGGCCGTGACAAGCGCTGAAATATATTTCTCCGGTACCCTGAAAAGATAACAGATTGTGGTATCCCTGCACTTTTTGACTGCTTCACCTTCATCCAGGAATGCACCTTCGAGGTTGCCAAAAGTAATATCCGAATTATTTAGAGTGTCGATAAGAGTCTCCATAAGCAGGAGCGGGTTGCCGTGAGGAGGAAGATATCTTGTTGAAGGGTATGACGTGCCAAGCATTATGTCACCCACGCCCGTTATAATTACCTTCCTTTGGACCTCCGATGTATCAGGCAATGTATCACAGCCTACAAAACAGAGATCGGGTGTAACAGCAACAGCGAAAGAGTTTACAGTAAACAATGTTGCAATTAAACCTGAGAATATCTTCATAATGTCATAAAGGGTAGCCTAGTCAAAAGACTGTCCGGTCTTTGAGGCAATCTCTACCATTTTTTCATACTCTTCCGGGGAAAGATCATTAAAATAGTAATTTACCGGATCCACATTAATACCGTTTAGCTTTATCTCATAGTGAAGGTGAGGGGCAATGGACATACCTGTGTTTCCTACAAATCCAATAACATCCCCCCTCTGAACCTTCTGGCCCGGCCTCACATTGAGTCCGTCAAGATGAGCATATATCGAGGTATAACCGTAACCATGGTTTATAATAATATGGTTGCCAAGACCTCTTTTTGAAGACTGTACGGTTGCCACTGTTCCATCACCGGTCACATAAACCTCAGTTCCGGTAGGAGCGGTAAAATCCATCCCGGCATGTAACTTGGTGATTTTATATATTGGATGTATCCTCAATCCAAAGCCTGACGCTGTACGTGTGAGATCTTTGTTGGATATCGGAATTATGGCAGGTATAGCCTTCAGCATGTCCTCCTTCTCTTTGGCCAGCGTAATCAGATCGTCAAACGATTTAGACTGGATATAGACTTTCTTTCTTAACCTGTCGAGGTTCCTTGTTGTTTCGATGACAATGCTCGAATTATCATAGCCTTCAAGTTCTTTGTATCTGTTAATCCCTCCTACTCCGGCTTCGCGCAATGTGGCAGGGATCGGTTCTGCCTCGAAAATTGTCCTGTAAAGATTATCGTCAGTCTCCTGAAGCTGGCTTATAACTTTTTCAAGATTAGCCATCTCCCTGTGTATCAGGTCATACTGCAGGGTTAATTGTTCAATCTCACGCTTAAGCGATTTTTCTTTAGGTGAATCAATAAAAATTGCAAATATCAGGTAATAAATAAATGCTACCAGGATTGAACCGACAAAATATGCGAGTGATCTGAGAAGGACAGCTCCGAATCCAAGGCGGATCTTGTCAAAACTGAGGGATTCGGGATTGAACTTGTATCTTATGTTCGCCATAACGCAGCAAAGATAATTAATTCATTAAAAAACAAAAATGCTGGTATATGAAAGCTACAAGGTCTGGGATAATAAGTATAGGAACGGAGCTTTCCTATCTGAATTTCGATTTTGAACTGAGTGTCTGGATCATCTCAAAATATTCATCTTCGGTCAGGTCGTCATTAAAATAATAGAGGGGATTTTCGACACGGCCATACAGCTCGATCTGATAATGCAGGTGTGGTCCGGAGGATGTTCCTGAACTTCCGCTGAGCCCGACAACATCACCTCGCTTTATAACCATTCCTTCAGAAACTTTGATACTGCTCAGATGGTTGTATGAAGACTGGAAACCATACCCGTGATCAATAACAACCCGGTTTCCAAAACCTCCGCTATTATAACCTGTCTCAATAACTTTTCCCGAGCCTGTAGCAAACACTTCAGTTCCATAAGGAACATTGAAATCCTGACCGTGATGCCATTGCGGTGTCCCGTAAACAGGGTGAACCTCCCTGAATTTTAATCCATCACCCCTGCGGTACATAACATTTACAGGTGATATCATCGGAAGATACTCCATTTCTCTTATCCATTCTGTTGCCTTCTCCTTTATCGATCTGAACGATTCTTCCTGAACGTTTACCATATTTCTGATCTCTTCGACCCTGATCCTGTATTCCTTCATCATACCGGAGTTGATATATCCGTTCAGATCGCGGAACCTGTCAACACCTCCGAATCCAGGATTTCTGAAAGACTCAGGTATGATATCCATTCTCAAGACCGGCCTGTAACGGATATCGTCAGAGAGCTTTAATCCGTTTATTACAGTCAGCGAGTTATCCAATCGCCTCTCAAGGAGGGAAAACTGAAGCTTCATATTCTCCACCTCCTGTTCAAGCCTCTGTTCTTTCGGAGCGCCAAAACTCCTTTCAAAGAGCGTACCGTATAAAACAGATACTGCAACAGTCCCCGCAAACCATAAGAACAAATGTAAAGACCTCCTTCTCCCGGAGAGTATTATACGTTTGTATTGCAGATCATTCAGATCAAGGATGTATTTACCATTTTGCATCAGGCAATCTCAGATTTCGACTTTTTCTCTAGGTAAACGACAAATCTAAATCAATTATTTTATTTTTACAAGCTTATTTTAAGTTACATTTACATAATACAATGATATTTAGATGAGGTCGAACGAACTGAGACAGGTGTTTTTTGAATTCTTCCGTTCAAAAAACCATGAAATTGTCCCATCCGCTCCTATGGTGATCAAAGATGATCCTACTCTTATGTTTACCAATGCAGGGATGAACCAGTTCAAGGATATTTTTCTGGGTTTCAGGCAACCGGCTGCAGGCAGAATAGCAAACTCTCAGAAATGCCTGAGAGTCTCAGGTAAACATAACGATCTTGAGGAGGTTGGCCATGACACCTATCACCATACAATGTTTGAAATGCTTGGCAACTGGTCATTCGGCGACTATTTTAAAAAGGAGGCTATTGAGTGGGCATGGGAATTGCTTGTTGATAAACTGAAAATTCCGCACGACAGGATATACTCAACAGTATTCAGCGGAAGCGTCGAAGAAAATGTACCCCGCGATACAGAATCATTCAGTTACTGGGAAAAATGTTTCCCCAACACTGTGAACCGTATACTAGAAGGCTCGAAAAAGGATAATTTCTGGGAGATGGGCGAAACAGGGCCATGTGGACCATGCTCAGAAATCCATGTGGATATCCGCGATGATTCAGAAAGACATAAAGTGCCCGGCCATTTACTTATTAACCAGGGACACCCCCTGGTAATTGAGATATGGAACCTGGTGTTTATCCAGTATAACCGGAAATCAGACGGATCACTCGAACAGCTTCCTTCTAAACATGTTGATACGGGGATGGGATTTGAACGATTATGCATGGTGCTGCAGGGTAAGAAATCAAATTATGATACTGATATATTTCAATCGCTGATAAATGAGATCTCCGCTGTCACGGGCAAGGAATACGGGGAAAATGAGAAATGGGATGTTGCAATGCGTGTAGTGGCTGACCATGTCAGGGCTGTCGCTTTCTCAATTGCCGATGGTCAGCTGCCTTCGAATAACAAGGCTGGATATGTAATAAGAAGGATACTCCGCAGAGCAGTAAGGTATGGTTACAACAACCTTGGAATGGAGGAACCGTACATGTACCGTCTTGTACCTGTTCTTGCAGGGGAAATGGGCAGACAGTATCCGGAATTACGGTCGTCGGAAGACCATATATCCAAAATAATTTTTGAGGAAGAGACAGCGTTCCTCAAAACACTCGGGAAAGGTCTTAAAATGATAGATAAAAAAATTAATGACCTTAAGAAAGCAGATAAAAATGTGCTTCCAGGGAAGGTCGCATTTGAACTGTATGATACATACGGCTTCCCGGTTGACCTGACCCGGCTTATACTCAGGGAAAACAATATGCAGCTCGATGATAAAGGATTTGAAAAAGAAATGAAAAGCCAGAAGGAGAGATCGCGTGTAGATGCCGCTGTGGATGCAGCCGACTGGATAATCCTGCGCGAGACTGGCGAAACTGAATTTACAGGTTATGACAAAACAACTGACAAAATCTTAATTACAAAGTACAGGACCATACGATCAAAAGGAAAAGAGAGCGGTCATCTCGTATTCGACAAAACTCCTTTTTATGCAGAATCAGGAGGACAGGTGGGCGATACAGGGACAATATCATCAAAAAAGGAAACAATCCTGATCACTGACACCATAAAGGAGAATAATCAGATTATACACATTGCCGACAGGGTTCCTTCCAATCCGATGGTCGTTTTTACTGCGACTGTTGACCATGAGAAACGGCAGCTGACAGAAAACAATCATACAGCAACACACCTTATTCATTACGCCCTTCGTCTGGTTCTCGGAAAACATGTTGAGCAGAAAGGCTCACTCGTCACACCCGACCGCCTGAGGTTTGATTTCAGTCATTTCAGCAAAATGACAAGGGAGGAAATAAACAAAGTTGAAGACATTGCCAACAAGCTTGTAAGGGAAAACCACGAACAAAAGGTGATTGATAAAATACCCCTGAAAAAAGCCCTGTCGATGGGTGCAATGGCACTATTCGGAGAGAAATACGGAGAAAATGTAAGGGTTGTGGAATTCGGGGAATCATTAGAGCTCTGTGGTGGGACACATGTCAGCGCAACGGCCGCTATCGGCCTGATAAAGATCGTTTCGGAAGGTGCAATTGCCGCAGGCATAAGAAGGATAGAAGCAGTTACAGGCCCGAAGGCAATCGAATATATCAATGAAAGATTGACAGCTTATGATGAAATTGCAGCACTTCTCAAAAGCGCGGGTAGTGTCAGGGAGAGTGTGGAAAGGCTGATATCCGAAAACTCCTCGCTCAGGAAAACCATTGAAAAATACCAGGCATCATCAGCATCTGTACTACTAAAAAACCTTGAAGAAAAAGCTGTCGTGATAAACGGCATCAGGTTTATTTCAGGAATTATAGAATCTGATTCTCCTGATACCCTCCGGACTATTGCATTTGAAGCAAGGAGAAGATCCGCCGGGACAGTTCTGGTTCTGGGATCAGAAATAGGCAGTAAGGCTCATCTTGTTGTCATGGTGAGCGATGATCTTGTTAAAACGCGGAATTTAAATGCCGTGACAATAATAAAGGAAATTTCGGGTGAAATAAACGGAGGAGGCGGAGGACAGCCATTCCTTGCTGCTGCCGGGGGCAGGAGTCCTGAAGGGCTTGGAGATGCAATCAAAAAAGCAGAAGAGTTGTTAAACATGTATTAAAGGTTTCAGGTTACTGGCTCCCGATTACGCGGGATAGCCTCTATTCGTTCGTCAACTTCCGTCTTCCAACTTCTGATCTCACACCCGGTCGAAAAATGCTTTCCTGCTGTTCCTTCCTATGTATCTTGTTTACAGTATCTTCCAGGGTATCTAAATCAAACTGCGGAAGATTATTGTTTTATGTTCGAAAAAATTCTTAGAATTGCAGGGTAATTAATTCAACTTACCTATGGAAATCCTGAGAACCTTTGACATTATAGACCTGAATTGTGAAAAATACCCTCGTAAAGACATGTACGGTGGGAAACAGGATAAAGAATGGATCACATATTCCACTGAAGACGTCAGAAATCATATTAACTGGGTCAGCTACGGCCTTCTCTCAATGGGATATAAGAAAGGCGACAAGATTGCCACCATCAGCGGCAATAAACCTGAATGGAATTTTGTTGATCTTGGACTTGCGCAGGCAGGAATTGTACATGTTCCTATTTATCCGACAATCAGTACGGAAGAATATGACTTTATTCTCGGGCACTCTGACGTCAGGGCCATCTTTATCAGCAATAAGACCATCTATAACAAGGTAAGTCCGATAGCCGGCAAAATTGAGCGTCTGACAGATATATTCACATTCGACCAGGTTGAGGGAGCAATATCATTCAGGGAGGTGATTGAAGCAGGGAAAAAGAATGAGGATAGACTTAAAGCCGAGCTTAAGACAATAAAGGATAGCATAAAGCCCGAAGATCTCGTTACAATTATTTACACCTCGGGAACTACCGGGAACTCTAAAGGTGTAATGCTTTCACATAATAACCTGGTGTCAAATGCACTTACAACCTCTACCGCCCACCACCTGGGGTATGGTAACAGGGCAATGAGCTTTCTGCCGCTTTGCCATGTTTACGAGAGGATGGTCAACTATCATTTTCAGTATAAAGGGATAAGCATATATTATGTTGAAAACATGGGAACTGTATCGGAAGCAGTCAAGGAAGTAAAACCTCATTTATTCAATACTGTGCCAAGACTCCTTGAAAAAATATATGATAACATTCTTGCGAAGGGACGCAGTCTGCCATGGATTAAAAGGATGATCTTTTTCTGGGCT
Organism: Bacteroidales bacterium; assembly: GCA_015712185.1. GTDB lineage: Bacteria > Bacteroidota > Bacteroidia > Bacteroidales > VadinHA17 > LD21. The sequence continues at coordinate 1,784 of JADDYF010000155.1, read as the reverse complement.
GTGAATCTTGGATTCAAGTTCAGGCTTCACGGCTCTTCATCTTTCTACAGATTCCGCCTGAAAATTGCCAGGAAACTTGTTTTCAGCAAGTGGCAGGAGGCTCTTGGCGGTGAAGTACAGGTAATAGTTTCGGGAGGCGCAGCCCTTCAGTCACGTCTGGAGAAGATCTTCTGGGCGGCAGGTTTGCCTGTGATCCAGGGTTACGGCCTTACTGAGACATCACCTGTAATAGCCGTCAATCCTTTCAGAATTAATGAGATCGGATTCGGAACCGTTGGTCCCGTGATCAAAAATGTTGAGGTGAAGATTGCTGATGACGGGGAGATATTATGCCGCGGAGAAAATATTATGATGGGATATTATAAAGCTCCCGAACTGACTGCTGAGGTAATTGACAAGGACGGGTGGTTCCATACCGGCGACATAGGGGCTTTTGAAGACGGGAAATTCCTTAAGATCACCGACAGGAAGAAGGAAATGTTCAAATTATCAGCCGGGAAATATATCGCACCTCAGGTTATTGAAAACAAGCTGAAGGAATCCATATTCATCGAGCAGGCAATGGTAATCGGTGAAAATGAGAAATTTGCCAGCGCATTGATATCACCAAACTTCGGCTTACTTCATGACTGGTGTTCGGAACATAAAATCCAGTTCCGAGATAACAACGATCTTATCGAACTCCCTGAAGTGATTGATAAACTCAATAAGGAAGTCAGGGAGGTGAATAAATCACTTGGAGAACATGAACAGATAAAGAGATTCCGCCTTGTTACAGATGAGTGGACACCCCAGACCGGAGAACTTTCCCCGACACTGAAACTTAAGAGGAATCACCTGATGGAACGTTACAAAAATATTATCTCGGAAATATACTATGGAGGTGAGAAAGAAAACAACGTCCTCTCTAGGCTTAAAAACGGGATAAGCGGGATATTGAAAAATCTGCCTAAATTCTGATATTTAATTGATCGCAAAGTAATTTTCTTAATTTTGAAACTTCAATAACAACAATGAGAAGTTTCAAAGCCAGTCTTTCCATTATTATAATCGTACCGGCGTTTGCAGTAATCGTGTCATGCACACCCGGTTCATGTTTCGAGGAGACGGATGCGCTGGTAAAAGCTTATTTTTATCTTGACGAAACCGGTGAGAGCAGGTCACCCGACAGTCTTACAATTTTTGGAGTGGGTATGGACACCAGCAGAATATATAACAGGTCAGCAAAGGTACAGCCAGCCTTGTTACCGCTGAATGCCGATGCCATCAGCTGCAGCTTCGTAATCAGGCTCAACGGAATTGATGACACTCTGCAGTTCCGCTACCTCAGCTACCCTCACCTTGTATCAATCGACTGCGGGTACACTTTTTATCACCAGATGGAGGATAACCTTACGTATACCAATAATATTATTGATACAGTAATTATCAAAAATAAAAGCATCACAACTCTTGATGTGGAAAATATCCGTATATATTATTAGTCTTTTAATTCTTTGTTCACCTGACCTGCTGCTGGCACAGGAACAGCCCGAAGATAGCGTGACTATTCCCCTCAAAATAAAGGCAGGAATTGATGTCATAGGACCTGTTATTTATTTAACAGACCGGAATATCCTGAACACTGAAGGTTTTGTTGCAGTCGATCTTAATGAAAAATATGCCTTATATGCCGGCGGTGGATATTCTGACTTTAAATACTCACAGTATAACTACAGCTACATCAGCAGAGGGATCTACTTCAAGGTGGGAATTGATATCAACCTCCTGAAGCCCGAACTTAC
>JADDYF010000152.1 GCA_015712185.1 Bacteroidales bacterium | reverse complement strand
AAAAGATTCACCGCCGATTATAATGATAACCGGACGCATTGCCGAGGCAAAGCGGACATGATGTGTTGTTTTATCGATTTCACAGACAACCATATCCATGCCATCATTCGATATTCCCAGTTCAACATTCTGATTAAGGGTAGAGAAGATCTGCTTGTTGAGGATTGTCAGTATTTCGGAAGGTTTTGTAATACCCTGCCGTGAAACAATATCCTGCAGAAGAGTTGATCCGATCATTGACATGAATGCACCGGGGACACCATGTCCTGTGGAGTCAGCACAAACCAGTATGAATTTTTCGTTCCCCAGCTTATCGAACCAGTAAAAATCGCCGCTGACAATGTCGCGGGGGAGAAAAAGTATAAACGCATCCCTGAATGATTCCTTAAGTCTGTTTACATCAGGAAGAATGCTTGTCTGGATTCTCTTGGCATAGTTGATACTATCTGTTATCTCGATATTCTGTAATTCTATTTCCCCTTTCTGCTTCATAACCACCCTTGTCCTTGCTTCAAGCTCTTTCTCGAGGTATTCCTGTATTTTCTTCTGTGCTTTTTCTCTCTCACGAACAATAAGTATGATCACAGCACCGATCAATGCCGCAACAGAAAGCAGGAACCACCATGTTCTCCATAAAGGCTTCTTTATGTGAAGCTCAAACGAAACAGGAGTATCCTGCGACAGACCTTCTTCATTTACCGATACCATGTTGAATTTGTATCGTCCGTCCCTTGGGGAATAAGGAACTTCACGTGATGTTGTCAGCTTCGACCACTCGGTATCCCAGTTATCAAGCCTGGTGCTGTAAAATACCTTTTCGGGATCGCTGAAGTTTATCCCGACATAATTGATGATTATCTTATAGCTTTTTCTGTATGGCAGGTGAAACGATGGCTGATATGGATATCTGATATCGTTTATTGTTATGTAATTGATATTATTAAAAGGAGGTATCTGGTCCGTCTTCTCTTTGCTCCTGTCAAAAATAATGATACCCTCAGTGGTTCCGATCATAATGATGTTGTCGTCCGATTCATACATGCCATCAGGATTACAGGCTCCGCCCCTGGCAAAATCTGTTGCCACGACTTTTATTATCCCGGTCTCCTGGTTATAGATCGAAAATCCCCTTTCGTGACCTATCCATATTTTATTCCGTGAATCAGCCAGGATACTGTAGCAGTAATCTGACATCAGCAGATCGGCTTTTGACACTGACTTAACTGAATCATCAAAACACTTGAATATACCGTTTCCGGATGTTGCAGCCCAGAAATTACCTTCTCTGTCGCGTGAAAAACTGAGTATCTCATTCATGGTGGTCCCGTACATTACGGCATTCGATGAATAGATACCTGAATCAGGATCAATAATATAAAGCTTGTCCGATGTGGTGGCTACAGCCGCCTTTCCCTCATCGGTAAGGAAGATCTGATTAATACTATTGTGGGGCAATCCATTACTGATACTGTAACTGTTCTTAACACTCCTGCTGCTGCGGTCAAGAATAACAACTCCATTCAGTGTACCAAGCCAGATATGGTTTCTATCAGCTTCCACATCGGCAATGTAATTCTCTCCGGAGTCTTCTGACCGGAAGTACAGGACTACACTTCCTGAGATATTTCTGACAAACAGACCTCCTCCATTAGTTCCTATCCATAAATTCTGTTGATTATCAAGGTTATAGGAGACTATATCATACTTGCCTGTCAGCTGTTTCAGATCGGTGTATGATTTTACCCTGTAGTTATCGAGGTCAAACAGGTAAAATCCCGAGGGGGTTCCCAGGAGATAGTCAGTGCCGGTCCTGTTCACATAGATTATATTATTTGTTTCAGGAGTTGTCCCCGGAGCGAAGAAGCTGAAGGCATAGGAGTTGAGAAGCGAAAGACCGTCACCGAACAAACCTATCCAGTAATTATTCTCAATATCCTGGAAAACAACTTTTACATTATTTCCGGGCAATCCTGAATTTCTGTCGAAAATACTGATGGATCCGATCTCATTGTTATCATCAAGTTTCAGTTGAAGTATCCCGGAATCAAACGTTGAAATCCAGTAAAAGCCATCAGTGTCCTCCGAGATGGATTGTATCCTTAGTCCTTCAAGTGCAGGTGAGCTGGTAAGGTGCGTCAGTATATTCCCGCCAGGAAGGATTTTGAGCAGAAACAACCCGTTCCCTTCTGTACCGATCAGGAAACTTTCAGACTCTTTGATCCTGTGAATAGCGACAATGTTCGAATACTCAAATCCTTCGATAATGCTTTGGGAAATAAGTGTATCTTCCTCGATTTTATAATCCCGGATATTTTCCTGGGTGCCGAGCAGGATATTCCCCGATTTTGTGAAGCCTGCGGCAAACAGAACAAGATCCTGATCGATTGAATATGTCCTGATATCATCAACCTTTATTGGATTAATCCTGTAGATTGCCTGACCCTGGGGAATGACATATAGAGAACCATCGGGACCCTCGATAATATCGCTTATGCTTTTTGTATTTGAAAGTGCAAGGGCTTTGAGTGTGCCCTCATTATAATAAAAGACAGTACCATCGTTGCACCCGTACCAGAGGGTACCGTTTTTGTCCCTGAGACAGGTTGTGGTGAAACGTCCCGTGACTGAATCAGGAAAAAGAACATCATAAAAATCAAACCCATCAAATCTCGATAATCCGGTTCCGGTACCAACCCACAGGTACCCGTTATTATCTTGATTTATTGTATAAATAAATGTATTTGGAATGTTACTTTCGATCCCGTAATTCTTGAACCTGTAGGTCTGACCATTTGTAAATACCGTAAATAAAAACAGACAACCGATAATGCATATGGCAATTTTCTGGTATTTTACAAATCTCATCTCCTGCTATTTATTTTTTAGGATTTACCGGTGTCACCCTGATCTTTGCCTGGTACACCGGCACGCCTCCGATTGGCGAGCTGAAGAACTGCAATGCATCCCCTCTCTGATTTTCGAGCGTAACGACAACGTTATTGTTCTTTACAAGTTCACCCTGTTTTTTATGGAACTGAAAGTCCAGGGAAGCTCCCACTTCAGCAGGTTCAACCGGCAACCGCGATTCGGTCCAGTGGTCTTCATTGGAAATTGGAATGGTAACCCCCTGCCTGTATCTCGATACAACGAGTATGTGTCCGTCTATATCCCAGTCAAAATTTCTCTGCCTTACCCATACAATACCGGTATCAACATACGGGTAAATATGCGAAACGCTTTTTGTATCGTTCCACATTCTGAAAGTGTATTCGTATGTAAATGCATTGGCTCCCTCGATCGGGACATCATTGCTGGGATTCCGGCTCAGGAAATATTTGTAAAGATTCCCGTCATCACCGCTTATCCCCTCGCAGACAACCTTAAAAACATACTGATTCCATTTTGTATTGAAATCACCTGATGTCGGATTAAACGGACCGAATGTGTAGTACTTGTTGTCATATCGGGGTTCACGCCCAAAGGTCTGGGATGCCAGCAGGGTGCCGCCCTTATAATTTGGCTTGTTCATAAGGCCTTTTGACTCCTCATTCTTATCAGGATCAACGCCCTTCCCTCCATACACTGAAAACATTGTCCGGGTATTGAATTCCCCCTGGATCTCATCATTTTCACCGCCTGTTTCCGGATCAAAAACCCTGATATAGAACTGCTGCTTGAAATCAGTGGGAATCAGGAAGAAGAATATCTCATAAAAATCATCGTCACCCCATGATGTTTCTCCTTCCTTGCCGAAGGTTACCAGGAACGGGATATTCTCATCTTTGCCCGGAACAGCCTGGCCGAATAATTCAGCTTGTCCGGGAGATCCTGCGAACAGAAGAGTAACTAATAACGTACTGAATATTGACTTTCCAAATCTCATTACCCGTCAAAAATAGTTATTTTCATATTTACGGTCAGCGCGTGATAGTAATATTTTTCGATACACATGCCTCCCTGACAATTCCACCCGGTTCATGTTCAGCAGTTACAATAAGCTGAACGTTGTAATCACCTGGTTTCAAATATATCTTATCAACTTCCCTGCCAATTAATACCGTTTCATCTCCAAAATTCCAGTAGTACCTGGCGATCTTCCACCCCGGAAGATTAGTCTTGTCGGCGCTGAACCTGATATTCTGACCTGCTGCACCATTATCAGGACATGAAATATATGGTTGTTCAGGATCAATTATTTCGAGACTATAAGATTTTTCGTTGTACAGGACTTCATTCGTTATCAGGTTCACTACATCGAGCTGCACAAGATAAGTTCCGGGCCCTCCATAACAATGGATCACGGAAGCACCTATTCCCTTTTCCCCGTCGCCAAATTTCCATTCGTAACGGAATGGCATCGTATCGAACCTGATCGCGTTTTCTTCAATCATCTCATAACAATAACTACTCAATATGAGAGTGTCGCACGATGCTTTCCTGATTATAAGCGAGGCAAACCGGTATATATCGTCGTTAAACCGCCGGTTTGAGGAGAAATAGCCGGTCTGAAGATCGTCGTCAGCAACAAACGCAAAATCGTCTGATGCAGAATTTATCGGTTCCGGCATCTGAACAGGAGATTCCCAACTGCCTGAGTTTAACGCTGTATAATAAACATCGAGCCGTCCTTTTCCTCCCCCGCGGTCGGAAGAGAAGTACAATCTTCCGGAAGGATGGTAGTAGGGGTAGTTATCGACGCCGGGAGAATTTACTTCCGGGCCAAGATTCACAGGCGCACTCCATGCATTGTTAATGAATTCACAGTAATACAGATCCGATCGTCCCTGTCCACCCGGCATATCGGAGGCAAAGAACAGGTATTTGCCATCATTGCTGATTGACGGCTGACCAACCTCATAACCAGGATTATTATACTGGAAAGGACGTAAATTCACAAGATCAGAACCCGAAAGTTCAGCGATAAAAATCCCGCTATGGTTTCTGAAGCCTCTTTTTCTGGCGGATTTACCCGTTTCAAGCTCACTTGTAAAATAGACTGTTTTACCATCAGGGGTAAAACAGAGAGGACCATTATTAAAAAGTGTGCTTCTTTCACTTCTTATTTCCTTAGGTTTCTCCCAACTCATCGTGTCCTTCGGAACAGCCATATAAATATTATAAAGACGTCTGCCTTCGAAAGTAGTCCTGTCCCTTATAGCACTGAAACGTTTGTCGGAACAAAAAACAACTCCATCTTTAACAATTACGGGAGATATTTCGCTGAATGCGCCGGTATTGAACGACATCCTGGTTACCCTGTAAAGTGAAGGCTGCTGCGCATTGGAAAAAAATGTACTGAAGAATATCAGCGAAACAAATGCAATATGAAAGACTTTCCTGAACATAGAATCAAAAATACCGTGGATTGGCGGCGCTTACCTTCGACCCGAATTCGTACCTTAAGATAAATTCACTTGAACCAATAACTGAATAGGAGCTCATCCTGCCTGCCGGATAATCATATGATAATCCGACCATCAGCTGCGGAGTTATCTCCACCTGCAGCAGTCCGACAACAACCTGCTCGGTGGTCCTCCAGGAGATCCCTGCCCATATCAGATCATTTATTATGAAATTGCCATTGATATCAAACTGCGTAAGCTTTTTTGCCCTCTGGAATGAATAGTCAATAAGCACGGATGGTTTGAACTTGAATGCCTGCGAAATGTTTACAAGTCCGCCCGCAAATATTATGAAGTCATACTGGCCAAAGCTATGGTATGCCTGGGTGTTGCCGGTATCAGTTTTTCTGTAGCTCAGGAATGAAGGAACTGACAGTCCCGCAAAATACTTTTTGTTGAAATAGTAAATGCCTGCCCCGACATTCGGAAGCACATAAGGTTTCTCCGAGGTCGTGAATACCGGATCGCCGTTGTCGACGAGCAACAAACCGGTATAATCAGTATTGGATATGTCGGCGCCTGCCTTCAATCCGAATGAAAGCTTGCTGTTTTTTAACCTGATATGATAGGCATAAACTGCATATATACTCGTGGATTTCGTAACGCCAAATTGCATGAACTGTGCTTTCAGTCCGAGAGCTACCTTGTCATCTTTCATTGGCGAATGGAGTGAAATGGACTGCAGTCTCGGGGATCCGTCTGTTCCCATCCACTGCATCCTGTATGAAACGACCGCACTTAATGCTTCTCTCGATCCGGCATATGCGGGATTTATCATAAGTCCGTTATGGAGGTACTGGCTGTAAACAGGGTAACCAAGACTTATGGTCGTGGAATCATAGCCTGCCTGCGAGAAGGAACCGCATGAAAGCAGAATAAACAATATAACCGCTGTATATTCTCTTTTATTCATACTTTCTGATTTCATAAACAACCTGACAAATCATCTAATATCTTTTCAGAATAACAAAGCCGCTCTTCCTGAATACCTGGTCGTTGCCTTTTGAAGTGAGCCTTAGCAGGTAATAGTAAGTACCTTCAGGGAGATTATCTCCGGCTGTGGTTTTACCGTCCCAGTCTTTCCATTCTGATCCGGTGCGGTTGCTGGTCTCAAATACCTTTGCTCCTGCACTGTTGATGATTGTGAGTTCAGCAATCTGCTTTTCAGTATCGAGACCAATTATTACAAATAAATCATTCAGTCCGTCATCGTTGGGAGAAAATCCTTCCGGCACTACAATGTTGTAGACATTTACATCGACAATATCCGAACGTACACATGCCCCTAATGTTACAGTCCATTCGAACCTGTTCAGACCAAGTGATAAACCTGAAATCATTGTCATATTATCAGATGTGTCCTCAATGTCACCGGTTCCCGACCCGGAAATTAACCTCCATACACCTGTTGCACCTGACCAGGGAGGATCTGCTGACATATAATAAATATTATCAAATGTGTACAGGTTCGTATCGGGACCAGCATAGTAAGTAAATCCTGCAGGAAGAACGTCGACGGCAATATCAATAATATTTGAAGTGTCGATGCAACAATTATTTGCACCCGATCTGATTATCCTCCTGTAGTGCATGGGATCAGTCAGCGCAGGCGCCTGGTAGGTGCCGTTTGAGGCATTATTTGTTCCTGTTGCCGGACTCCATGCCATCAGGTCGGCGCTTTCAAGCCAGAGGTATGAGTATGTTCCTGCCCCGCCCGACAGGATCTGACCTGAAGCCTGGACAAGGGGATCCGGAGCCTCATCCCTGCAAACCGTCTGATCAGCAGCGATAATATTGTTCTGAATCAGAGGCAGTATGTTTACAGTAATTACACTGCTCTCGCCCGAACAGAGTCCTGAGGAAACCCTTCGCCTGTAAAAGGTTGTCGCATTCAGGGCTGCAGGTTGATAATTTGTCCCGTTGCCGGAAGGTGATATATCCGTCCAGATTGAATTATCGGGAGAGGAAGACCATTGATATGAATAGCTGCCGGGAATTCCTGTTCCTCCCGTTGGTGGTGATGCACCTCCCTTAAGCAGGTTCGGTAATGCTCCGAAGCAGAGCGTAGTATCCATCCCTGCTCCTGAAAGAAGTGAAATAGTGTTGTTTGCTATAGGTTTATGAACATTTATTACAATAGTATTGCTCGTATTTGTACATTCCGATGAGTTTACTATTCTCCTGTACCACGTTGAATCCGTTAATCCTGAGCTGAAAGAAAGTGAACTTAGTGTCCCCCTGTCTGACCATGATCCGTTCCGTATGCTGTCCTGCCAGATATAATTATAGATCCCTGAACCCCGCTGCGGAGAGGTTCCGGTAAGGGGAACAGGTATGGAGCCTGAGCAGATTGTATTATCTGCAGATACCGAATTGCTTATTATCCTTGCATATCTGGTCATACGTATCGGTGAACTGTAGCTTTTACAGACATCGTCAGGACCAGAAATAACAACTCTCCTGAAATACCTCAGGGTATCCGTTACAGTGAATATCGAAGTATCCGGGGCATGGGTCTGTCCGTTGTTGATTCCGGATGCCGGCAGCCAGTTTCCCGAGACAGAGGCTGCACTGTCCTGCCATTGATAGGTATAGGATCCGGCTCCCGCTCCTCCTCCCGCTGCCGAGGCGGCCAGCAGATCAAAAGCTGATCCTTCGCAGATCACTGAATCAGAACGGGTGATGATGTTACCTGTGATTAAAGGTAAGACTGAAACCGTAATTGTCGGACTGTAATCAATGCACCTGCCGGATGTTACCAGGCGTTTATAGTATGTTGTGGTGGTCAGTGATGGCGGATCGTAGGAGTTAAGGGTTGATGTCCCTGCAGCATCCGGTGATGTATTCCAGCCGGTGTCTGTGAGATTTTCAAGCCACTGGTAGCTGTAAATACCATTACCGTTTGAAGGTCCCGCATTCAGCGGGATAAGACTCAGGGGATTTTGTCCATAGCATATAACAGTATCTTTACCGACGAGGTTACCTGTTATAGCCGGTTGTACTATGATATGCACCCATTTGCTGGTGTCAGCAAGAGATGTTATATTATCCGTAACTATACGTCTGAACCATACATTACCAGCAGGTTCGAGGCTGGTGGGAGTATAGTCCGCGACATCTGATGATGGAATATTGGCCGGAGCACCGGCAAGATTATAGCTTTTCTGCCACAGGTATGTATAATTGCCGGATCCGCCGACAGGGGAGGTTCCTGTGATGGCTTTAGGAACAACATTTGAGC
>JADDYF010000435.1 GCA_015712185.1 Bacteroidales bacterium | reverse complement strand
TCTTTGTTAAAACCGGCAACAGGTAATGCCCGAAACCATATTCAGATATTTCCCTGAGCTTTCATCAGTCCAGAGGGAAAGGTTTTCACGGCTGAAAGACATCTACGATCAGTGGAACAGCAGGATCAATGTGATATCCAGAAAGGATATGGACAATTTTATTATCCACCATGTTCTCCACTCACTTTCAGTTGCCAGGGTTATCTCGTTTGTCCCTGGTACATCAATACTCGATGTAGGTACAGGAGGCGGCTTCCCTGGGATACCGCTTGCAATTTTATTTCCCGAATCGGAATTCCGGCTCCTCGATTCGATCGAAAAGAAAATCAAAGTGGTCACGGCCGTCATCGGTGAGCTTGAACTGAAAAACGTTAAGCCGCTGAGAAAAAGGGCTGAGGAAGAAAAAGGCAGGTACGATTTTATTGTAAGCAGAGCTGTAACAAGCTTCCCCCGTTTTGTCAAGCTGATTTCAAAAAACCTGCTAAGGGATGGCAAAAACAGCCTTGGAAATGGTATATTTTATCTCAAGGGAGGAGATCTCGATCCGGAACTCTCATCCTACACCGACAGGATAACCATCTGGGAAATCAGGGATTTCTTTGGGGAACAATACTTTCAGACAAAAAAAATAATCTACCTGCCTGCCTGAACCGACCTGAAAAAACCGGCCGGGCTTTTGTTTTTTCAAAAAAACACTATCTTTGCGATCTCAAATAAAAGAGTACAGCCAATAAATTCAATAGACAATGAAAAGGACATTTCAGCCATCAAGAAGAAAAAGAGCAAACAAACATGGATTCAGAGAGAGAATGTCCACCGCCAACGGGAGACGGGTCCTTGCTTCACGTAGAGCAAAGGGGAGAAAGCGCCTGACTGCTTCCGAGGAACTTAAACTGAAGTAAAATCACAAGTTACCCTGTATGACCGAAGGTGCCGTAGAACAGGCACCTTTTTTATTTTAACCTGACACACGACACAAATCGGCCTGCCTGTCTGCCTTTTATTATTAATTTTACCTGCAACAGCTGGAAAATGACCGGACTGATTGAACATATCAAATCAGAAGTACTCAGACATGTTGCTGACAAAATCAGCAATGAGGAGCGCATTACACCCGCTGAAGGTCTAGCACTTTACGAGAAGGCTGATTTATCATTACTTGCTTTTTTGTCAGGAATTGTAAGAAGAAGAAAAAACGGTAATCATGCTTACTTCAACCGTAATTTTCACATCGAGCCGACCAATAGATGCATATATAATTGCAGGTTCTGCTCATATCACAAACCTGATGCTGATCCCGAAAGCTGGGAATACAGCCATGAGGAGATGCTGGAGATGGTGAGGAGGTTCGATGACAGGGATGTCACCGAGGTTCATATTGCCGGTGGGGTTCATCCAGAGCACGATCTTCATTACTATGGCACTCTGATCCGGAAGATCAAACAGCACAGACCCGGCCTGCATATAAAAGCCTTTTCAGCCATCGAGCTCGATTACATGATAAGAAAAGCGGGGAAAACGGTCGAGGATGGTTTACGGCAGCTGAAGGAGTATGGACTGGATTCAATTCCCGGTGGCGGTGCAGAAATATTTGATGAAGAGCTCAGACAGAAAATATGCAATGAGAAAACCTCGCCGGAATTGTGGCTGAAGATTCATGAAACAGCTCACAGGCTGGGAATGCCATCCAATGCAACAATGCTCTATGGTCATCTGGAGACCTATGCTCACAGGATTGATCACATGGACAGGCTTCGCAGGCTTCAGGATAAAACGCGGGGATTCAATGCTTTCATCCCGTTGAAATACAGGAGGGCAAACAACTCCATGTCATGGCTGGGAGAAGTCAGCATGACTGAAGATCTGCGGAACTATGCAGTTGCAAGAATCTACCTCGATAACTTCCCGCATATTAAAGCATACTGGCCAATGACAGGCAAAACGGTTGCACAGCTAAGCCTCGCGTTCGGAACTGACGATCTTGACGGTACTATAAACGATACTACAAGGATATATTCGATGGCAGGAGCGGAAGAAAAAAATCCAGAAATGTCAACTGATGAGATCTGCAGCCTGATAAAAGATGCAGGGAGAGAACCTCTTGAACGCGACAGCTTCTATAACGTTATCAAAAAATGGTAAGATGCCCGTTTCAGCATTTTCCCCGTACGACACCCTCATGCTCATTTAATAATTTTATACTTACATTTGCGTTATATCAAATGTACTATCTGCCGGTATGAGCTTAAAAGACTTCATCTTAAGTAAGGTATTTGTCAGGAACCTTGGATTAGCATTTGTCATCGCTGTTTGTGTAGTAATTTTGTTGCTGATCTGGCTTAATTTTTATACAAGACATGGGCAGGCAAAACCAGTACCTGATTTTTACGGCCTCACCCTCGAGGAATCAGCCCAGCTGGCAAAAAAGAACAGATTAAGGTACCAGGTGACCGATTCCGTGTATACCACTGTTGTTCCCCGTGGCTGCGTGGCTGAACAAAATCCCAGACCTGGTTTCAAGGTCAAGAAGTGGAGAAATATTTCCCTGACAATAAATGCATTCAGGCCCGAGATGGTTGCAATGCCCGATCTTGTCGACCTGCCTCTTCGCCAGGCTATAGCCCTTCTTGAAACCTCGGGACTTGAGATGGGTTCACTGAGCTATAGATCTGACCTTTCTGTTTACCTGGTCTTGAATCAGTTACATAATGGCAGGGAAATTTCTCCGGATGATTCAATCCAGAAAGGATCCGTTATAGATCTTGTGCTTGGGAAGGGTCTGAGTAACCTGAGAGCACCTGTCCCCGACCTGATTGGCATGAACCTGGAATCAGCAAAGAACAGGATCTTCGGCGCTGCCCTTAATCTGGGGGCCTTCATATATGATAACTCAATATTGAGCAGCGAGGATAGCATTAATGCATTTGTCTATAAACAGAATCCCGAGTTTAACGAAGACGCAACCCTGCAGCTTGGTTATCCTGTATATCTCTGGCTTACAATGGATTCCACGAGACTGCCGGTTGATTCAACCCTGATAGTAATTCCGGATACACTCCTTTCAGCCGGAACTGCTAAAGATGAAGCTGATTTTTCCAGATGACCAGAAAGCTATTACTGTATATAATTTTTCTTATCGTTAGTCTCTGGAGTGCCAGGTCACAGGAAGTCGTCACAGGGCTTCAGATAAATCCCGTATTGAAGAACCGTATTTCTGAAAAAGCAGCTGTTAAAGGAATAACAGCTGATACACTGGAACTTCCGTTCTTTGATGATTTCTCTGATAACGGTATTTTCCCCGACACAAGGAAATGGTCTGACGGATTTGTATTTATAAATAATACATATTCCGACAGACAGATAACAACAGGTATTGCAACATTTGATGCACTGAGCAGCGATGGCAGATTATATGAATCAGCATCGCCGGCAGGGTTCGGGGCTGATCATCTTACATCGCTTCCTCTCAACCTCAGTTTCCCTGCATCAGACAGCATCCGGCTCAGTTTCTTTTATCAGCCTGGCGGGCTGGCCGACTTCCCTGAGGCAGATGACAGCCTCACACTTCAGTTTTTTGCACCGCAGGAAGATAAGTGGCATTCAGTATGGAAGGCGGCAGGGAATACAAATCCCGGCTTCACGGATGTAATGGTTGCAATTGAACATTCAAGGTTCCTTAAGAAAGGCTTCAGATTCCGTTTTGTAAACTATGCATCTCTCAGCGAAAATCCTGGTGACCCGTCAATAGCAGGAAATTGCGACCAATGGAATATCGATTACGTTTTACTCGACAGGAACAGGCATTCGGATGATACTGTATACCACGATGTGGCATTCAGGTATCCGTTCCGGTCATTACTGAGCAAACACGAGGCTATGCCATGGAAGCAGTTCAGGCAGGTCTATCTTCAGGAAATGGGTTCTGTCATTCCCATCCATTACCGTAACAATGATACTATCATCCGCAACGTAACCCGAAATTTCACGGTCTGGGATATCCATAATAACACACAGGCACACTTCTTTTCAGCAGGAGCAGCTAATGTCGGCCCCCTGACCAACGTTGATTATGAAGCCAATCTTATCTATACCTTTGATACGGATAATGACGATTCTGCACTGTTCAGGATCACCGGCTGGCTCATCACCGACGATTTTGATCCAAAAGAGAATGACACTGTTGTTTACTTCCAGAAGTTCAGTAACTACTTTGCCGTTGATGATGGTTCATCAGAAGCAGGCTATGGAATAAATGGCCAGGGTTCAAGGAATGCCATGGTCGCCTACTGGTTTAAATCCTTTATGAAGGACACTCTGAGGGCAATAAGCATTTGCTTCAACGACAGCTACCTGAATGCCAACCAGAGGACTTTTGACCTGATGGTATGGAGCGACGACAATGGTGTCCCGGGAGATGTTCTGTTTACTGATGAGGAGGTTATGGTTGAGCAGGGGAATGACATCAACGGATTTTATATGTACGTGCTTCCGGAAGGACTAATGGTCAACAGCTCCTTCTTTGTCGGCTGGAAGCAGCGGTCGGAGACCTTTCTGAATGCAGGATTAGATGTCAATACACCTCATGGAGGTAAACAGTATTACTGGCTTAACGGCAGCTGGAACCAGTCGCTGGTAAAAGGAAGCATAATGATAAGGCCTGTTGTCGGGGCTCCCCTGACAACCTCAATAAATGATGTCCGTTACAGGTATGTCGACCGGATTCGTCTCTGGCCAAATCCTGCAAAGGAATTCATCACTGTTGACATCGGAGAATATCCGGATACCGAGCTGGTTTATGTTATGGTAACCGATCTTCAGGGCCGCGAACTGCTGAAAGTTCCGTACAGCGACCGCATTGATATCTCTTCGCTCCACGAAGGCATATACATTGTTAACACGTCGTATAACGGGCGTATGACAGGGTATAACCGGCTGGTAAAAATAAAGTAGATTCGCCCGATGGCAGAGGATGACTTAACTGACCAGCAGGAGCTGTTTGAACATCACAGGTTCAGGGTTGATACCGGACAATCGCTGCTCAGAATTGACAAATACCTTTTCGCACGGCTCGAGAACATATCCAGAACTCGTATCCAGAACGCAGCAGGTGCAGGTAACATTCTGGTAAACAGTAACCAGGTAAAACCAAACTATAAGGTAAAGCCGGGTGATGTAATTCAGATAGTCCTTCCCAATCCCCCGAGAGAAATTGAGCTTATCCCTGAAAACATACTAATAAATATAGTCTACGAGGATGATGATGTTGTGGTGGTAAATAAAGAACCGGGTATGGTAGTACATCCGGCTTACGGCAACTATACCGGGACGCTGGTTAATGCACTGATGTGGCATTTTAAGGATATGCCCCTTTTTCGATCGGGAGAATTAAGGCCAGGACTCGTCCACAGAATAGATAAAGACACATCAGGTATCCTGGTGATTGCAAAGAACGAACTGGCACTTAACAGGTTGTCGAAACAATTCTATGAAAGAACAACTTCCAGGAAATATGTTGCCCTGGTCTGGGGTGTTCCCGACCCTTCTGAAGGTACAATTAAAGGTCATGTCGGAAGAAATATCCGAAACAGGAAAATTATGCAGGTCTTTCCTGACGGCAGCCACGGGAAACCTGCGATAACACACTATAAGGTTACCGAAAACCTTGGATATATCTCAGTTGTCGAATGCACACTCGAAACAGGCCGCACCCATCAGATAAGGGTTCATTTCAGCTTTATAAAGCATCCGGTCTTTAA
>JADDYF010000130.1 GCA_015712185.1 Bacteroidales bacterium | reverse complement strand
CAAGATCATTTTGTTGTGCTTTTAGCAGCATGGCCTGTAATCAGGACAGTCAACACAGGGTCCAAACCATTTGTACCGGTATTTTGCCACAAGATCATAAACGGGATCCCTTATGAACCGCGGGACAATTATAAATACATAAAACAGAGGCCATAGACCATCAAGATATTTCAATATCCTCAATACTGCATCTGATTTTATATAATTTCTATCCCCGGTGATAAGCATCATTGTCCCCCCTCCGGATATTACTGCTTTAGACTTATTCAGAAATTCTGCTGCTGCTTCCGATCTCAGCGATATAAAACAAAATCTCTCCCTGCTGTCATATTTTGTTATCAATCTTACAGCATTGCTGCACAGCATACAGTTTGCATCAAAAAGAACAATGGATTTATTCACTGTATTTGATAACTTCCACCGGGCAGTTTTCTGCTGCCTCCTTTATCAGTCCCTCATAATCGGAATAATTCACCCCTTCATTGACAGTTGCCACATCCTTCAGAACAAAAACCTCGGGACATATATCAGAACAAAGACCGCATGCAGTGCAACCCTCTTCAATCCACAATTTACTTATTGCCATATGATTTTGCGCTCAATAAATCAGTAATTCATTTTAGATCTGAAAAACCATACAGATCCGTTTGTGGTTAAACAACACATCGGGTCGTGTTGTTCATCACTGTGCCAGAAAAGCAGAGATTCATGTCAATAGTACCTTTGGCTTCAGATTTGTTATATGGTTCAGTAATTATTAATGAAGCAGTAATGGATCTCTTTTCTGAAATAATAGTCTCGGCTGTAGACAAGGTTAAGAATGCTGTTGTAAAAGTTGATAAATACACCAGTATGAGGGGAAATGACAGGATGTCAGGGTCTGGTTCAGGTTTTGTATTTTCCAGCGACGGTCTGATCCTTACAAATTCTCATGTCATAGAAAATTCTGACAGGTTAATTGTTACTCTGCTTGACGGAAATGAATTCGCTGCTGAGATCACAGGCACTGACAGGGATACAGACATTGCCATAATAAAGATTTACGGGTCGGGATATTCACCTGCCAGGCTTGGAGAATCGGCCGGTCTGAGAATTGGACAGCTTGTGATCGCAATAGGTAATCCGCTTGGATATCAGCATTCTGTATCAGTCGGTGTGCTGAGTGGGGTGGGACGGACGATGCGTACACCCGATGGTCACCTGATTGATAATATCCTGCAGTCGGATGCAGCCATGAATCCCGGAAACTCAGGCGGCCCCATGATAGATACGGGTGGTGAGGTGATCGGTATAAATACTGCAGTTATCCCAAGCGCACAGGGCTTGAGTTTCTCAATAGGGATTGACACTGCCAAGGAGATCGCCAGATACCTGATAAGCGACGGCAAAGTGATGAAAGCGTTTCTGGGACTTATGCTTAATGAGATAGAGATCAATCCGAGGATAAGGAACTTCTACAGGATCAATGCCAGGAAAGGCCTTCTTGTAATTGGCGTTGAGTCTTCATCCCCGGCCTCCAGGGCTGACCTCAGGGAAGGAGATATTATTGTTGAGTTTAACGGTAATGCTGTTTCGGGATCGGGCGAGCTCACCAGACACCTGATCGGGGGTGATCTGATAATGAAGACGACAAAAATCAGGATAATAAGACAGACCAGAATGATCGAACTTGATATTTTACCGGTCGAACGTACCGCTGCCTGAGTTGCAGCGTATACTACCAGCCGGGAATAAAATTGAGTCCGAAAACACCGTTTTTGAATCCGCCGTTCTGGAGAGGAAAGGCATAGAATGGCTCAATAACAATATATCCAAGCAGGTTAAGTCTGATGGAGGCTCCTGTGCTGAACAGAGGGAATCTTTCATTCTCACCGGCACCTGCAGCCGGATTCAGATTAAATGTGATTTTACTGTCGCTGTTCCATGCCAGTCCCGAGTCGAAGAACAGGTTGATATCTGTCAGAAGCCATTTTGATTTGATCAGGGCAAGTCTTTCAGGACCTGTGAACGGTAACCTCAGTTCAGCATTGGCTAAAGCTATCTTTGATCCGGTGAGCCAGGTAACATTGAATGTATTCCCTTCCAGTGTGCCATCACTGCTGTACGATACATTTTCATATCCTCTTAATAGCCACGGGTAACCTATGTAAAGTGGCGGTATTACACCGCCTTCGGCATCTTTCCCGTACATTCCGTAATTATATAACCTGAATGCAAAGCCTATTGGCTTTGTGAAGAAGTACTTTCTGAAGTCAAACAGCGTGGTGAAAACATCGGCTGCCCCGAAATATTTTTCTATCTGATACCTTGCACGGTGCCCGTTCATTGGCGA
This sequence comes from Bacteroidales bacterium, assembly GCA_015712185.1. GTDB lineage: Bacteria > Bacteroidota > Bacteroidia > Bacteroidales > VadinHA17 > LD21. Next base: position 4,680 of record JADDYF010000130.1, on the reverse strand, counting down.
TGTCATCCCGAAAAATGAGTTATCCTCGACATAGGCAAGAGAGATCTGCTGGTAGTTATTCCCTTTCGGAGCATCAAGCTTTTCTCTTTTTGTACCGATTGGCAGACCATTAAGAAAGTAATAATTATTGTATCTGTCGATGCGGTAGTAGTACCACGATGACGATATTGTTCCTTCGAACCGCCTGGTCTGCGACATGGGCCATGATGCAAAAACAGAAATATTATCCTCGAACATACGCAACAGATCCAGGACAAGATTATCCACGGGCATCCTTGTGTCCTGGTAATTTATTGTATCCCTCATTATGAACATGCTGCCTGCCTGGTAAGGTATATGTGATATACCACCGCCCCATTTGATCTTGCCTTTCTGGTTGATATATGCAACCTGGCCTCCAAAATCATATATCTCGCCATTGAGCGCAAGAGAGGAGTACAACTGGTGATTACCGACCATATCACTGAAGATCATATTTATACTTCCGCCCATGCTGTTCCTGTAAATTCCGGTCGATACTCCTATGCTGGCATTGTTTGATATATAATCGAGCTTGAATTTTGGTCTGTATTGCATGTTCTTTAATGAATCCCCCGGGATATCGGCTATAACCTGCCGGTTATAAAGGGTAGTATCCACAAGATTTATTGCAATGTGTTTAAGGGGTGGCAGGGTACCTGCCGCAAAATTCACATAATCCCTGTCAACCTCAGTGCCCTGAAACTCGTTTTCAGATGCAACGATTATCTGGTATTTGCTTTTGAAATAATAATTATAGGCGATCAGCTTGCCTCCCGTCGAGATACTTATTGCCGGAGAGAAAGCAGTGATCCCGCTGATGCCGGTCATATAATCAGTAAGACGGAATACTGTGTTTGACGCGAGGTCATATTTATATAAATTTCTGAAACCGTCAGCATCAGAAAGAAAATAGATGAATCTGCCGTCAGGTGAGAAACAGGGATTCAGGTTATATGCATCATCGAATACGTCAATTCTTCTGACAGATCTTTCTTTTACGTCAAGGATGGCCAGATTGAAGCTGTATTTCCTCTGGTTCAGATCCTTATTGACCTTTTCCTGAGCGAAAACGACAAATCTGCCATCTGGCGACCATGCCGGATGGAGGTTTGATGTAAAATCGCCGGTCAGTTTTTCAACTTTTCCTGATTCCGGGTAAAAAAGGTAGAGATCGTTTATCCCGTCCACCAGGCCCGATATTACTATTTTCCTGCCATCAGGCGACCATGCGGGATTCGAGAATGATGGAACACCTTTTATTTCATATTCCTTTGTGATCCTGGTTTTCTCCACATCAAGTATTGCAAGCCTGTTTTCTCCATTGCTGAAGACGACGAAAGCAAACTTTTTCCCGTCGGGAGACCATGTGCCTGATGATTCAAGGAAATCGAAATCATCTATTTCGTTGTTTCTGACTACGCTCGACAGTTTTTTGACGATTTTACCGTTAATCGCATCTGCAAGGAAGAGATCGAGAGTAAATACGTTCTTTTCAGAGAAGAAGGCGAGATACTTTCCGTCGGGACTTATTGAAGGCGATATATTAATTCTTCCACCGTTCTTCTCTGATATAAGGGCCTTTCCTGTCAATGTGTCCGCAGTTCTTTTCAGATATGGTCTGAAGTGCGTTTCGGTTGCGCTCCGCCACATACCCGAAAGGGCTTTCTCATTGAACTTAAGTACTGAGTCGGCTGCCTTGTTGAATCCAAGGTATGCAGTTCTTTCAAGAAGGGAAACAAGGACGGTATCACCCCAGGTTTTTCCTGCCATAGCCCAGAATGCCTGGCCGTACCTGTACGGGAAATATTTGTAATCAGTCGATAATTGTTTTATTGTAGGGAAATCATTATTCAGGATTGCATCTCTCATCCACATCGCTGTGTTAGGGTCAATACTGCCTATTGACAGGTATTCTGCCATACCTTCAATCATCCATAACGGGACGTTATTTATCGACATTTCCTCAAGTGAAGAATTTTTCAGGAACATATGGTACTGAAATGCATGCACCAGCTCATGACCAAGCACATGATCAGTCTGCGCAAGCGATGATGCAACAGGCATTATTACCCTGTTCTTAAGTGCTTCCGTTACACCTCCTGTGCCGCTGCCTATGAGACTGCTGACAGTGTTTGTCTGCTGGAAATCGGGGTGGTTGTTATAGATTATTATCGGATTCTTTATTTTAAAGGTATCCAGGAAAAACTTCTGGTGGATCTGGTACCACTTTTCCGACCATTGCGATAGAGTATTAATTAATGAATCGTTCTTTAAATAGTGGTATATCTCAAAATGAGGAGTCTGTAATACGTCAAAATTGAATTTCCTGTAACCGGGTTTGTTCCTTCCGAAATACTGTGCATCAGAACCGGAGATGAACAGTATGTTGGCTGCAACTATAAGGACTGCAGTTTTTATTCTAAAGCTCCCGTATAATCCTGTATTCTGAATAAGCGATGCCATAAATAATATTTTTTAAGTTCTGATCCTTTCAATCCCTTGGTTTTCTGTTATCTGATCGCAAAATATTATGTATGATCCTGAAATTTAGTTTCAAAAAATATGCCAGTTTTATCCCGGCATTTTTATTATATGGTTTTTGTTTAAAATATTACCCTGTTAAAATAAAACCGGTTACTGTCAGACATTTAACAAAAGACCGGTTTGTAAGGTTCAAGGGAATACCCGCTTTTCTGGAATTAGCCGTAAAACGGTTTTGGGTCACTTTTATTTTTCAACCAGCTTATATGCCACAACACAGTTTTTAACGAAGGTCGGGACAAGCAGAAGGTTCAACTCAGGAATATACTCAATATCGGCTGTGTTACTTTGGCTCTCTTTTGTGTTCAGCAGCGAAACCTTTGTATTATCGGGATTAACCATGAATATCTCACCCGACCAGTCAGTGACAATATAATACCCCGTAATCCCGGTAAAGGCAATGCCGTCTCCTCTTCCGACACCTTCTGCCCTGATCGTTCTGCTTTTTGTACTGAAATCAACCGCAGCAAGATCTCCGCTGCCCTGGGAGGCAACCAGGAGCCTGTCGCCATCCGCCAGAAGACCATTGGGCCTGTTCAGGCCTTCAGCAAGCCACTCACTGATCTGACCGCGGAAATATTTATAGATCCTGCTCGAATCCGTATCGGAAATATAAAGATTGCCTTCACCATCGGAAGTGATATCATTCAGCATCCCGACACCATCAACAGGGATCTTTCTTATAATTTCTCCTTTATTGATATCCATCAAGACTATTTCATCAACGTCCGCGGCAAACAGTGTATCCCCCGAGATCGCCAGGCCTTTCGGAGAGCTCAATCCGTCAATCCAGTGAAGTTCAACTATCCTGCCGTCTTTCCCAAGCCTCGAGATGAATCCGTTGCCGTCTTTCTTGCGGGCTTCAAGATTCATATCCGACACATATAATATATCGCGCTTCCTGTCGTGGATAACCGATTCAGGCGTCAAAAGTACAGTATCTGTCCTCCACGATTCGACAATCTCGAATTGTTTTATGGTTTCTCCTTTATCCTTGTCAGGCGACTTTCTGGCTCCCCGATTGCATGAGACCAATGCAACAATAATCAGGCCTGCTAAAAGTATCTTTATCATATTGATTTAATTTGTTTTTATATCAAATTTCCCTGCAAATTTCATGGGATGGAGATGATTCCGGATTTTACTTTCTTGCATGATCAGATATTAAAGTTCTGATTTCTTCATTTTTAGCAAGATCAATTGCTGTTCTGCCTTCTTTATTCTTTAGATTTGGATCTGCTCCTTTTGTCAGTAATAACTTAACCACTTCAGCATTTCCTCTGGCTGAAGCCGCGGCCAGAGCAGACATTCCATCTATTGTCTGCATATTGATGTTAGCCCCTTTTTGCAGCAGCAGATTTACTACTTCGGGATGGCCTTCCTGTGAGGCAGTAAATAAAGGAGTGGCCCCTCTTCTGGTCTTGGCTTCCAGTTTAGCACCCTTATCCAATAATAAATGTACGATTTCAGTTTGTCCGGTTGTTGCAGCAATAAACAACGGTGTAGCTCCTCTATTAGTCGGTAAATCAATCCTGGCTCCTTTTGCCAGTAATAATTTAACAACTTCTGTATGCCCGTACTGGGCGGCAATAAACAGAGCAGAAAACTCATCATTTACCTGCTGATCTATTTTAGCGTCTTTTTCCAGTAACAGCCTGACAATTTCCTCGTGCCCTTTTTGTGCAGCAGCATAGAGAGCAGTGGCTCCGGCATTTATCATTAAATCTACTTTCGCACCTTTCTCCAGCAACTGTTTTACGATTTCTGTATATCCATTTCTTGAAGCCATATACAGAGCAGTATAGCCATCATTTGACTGAAGATCAACCCTGGCGCTTTTATCAAGCAGTAGTTTAACCACATCAAGACAACCTGCACGGGAGGCATATATCAACGGGCTTGTACCATACTTGTCTCTATAATCAATTTTATTCATACTTTCTGCTAACCGTCCCGCAGTTATACAGTCATTTGCATTCAGAGCACTGATTACTTTTTCAGCTTGTGAATCTGTCTGAGCGTGTATTAAATTCAGGCAGCACAGAAGAAGCAAGCAAGTTGCAGAAATCGAAAAAGATTTTTTCATTGTTCTTAGCATATGTTTGAAATGCTCAACAC
>JADDYF010000119.1 GCA_015712185.1 Bacteroidales bacterium | reverse complement strand
ATTTCTGCGATACTGTGAGTCCCTACATCTTTGATTGCCAGCCGCACTCTGTCCTGATAATCAAGCGGACATGCATCTTCAACAGATGCATAATCGGAGGTCAGAAACGGGAACAGGTCCCAGTTCAGGTTGCAACGGTTCATTTTTACATCATAAATCCTGTATATCTTCCTGTGGTTTGCAAAACCATGATTGACGGTAGTTTCGGTACGATAAAACAAACCTATCAGGATGCAGGCTGAAAACCCTATTGCGAAGCCTCCGATTATAAGGAAAGAATAGACCCTGTTCCTCAACAGGTTGCGGAAAGCTAATTTCAAATTGAGATTGATCATTGAATCCAAATTAAATGAACAAAATAATACAGAGGCTCATCCTTGCCATGAGATTAATACTCTATTGAGTTTCACAGATCATTCATATCTTAATGCCTCAACGGGATTCCTCGTCGCAGCCCGCCAGCTTTGCCAGCTGACTGTTAGTAATGCGATTACGAAAGCAAGAAATCCTGCAAAAAGGAAAATCCACCAGTCAAGAGTTGTCCTGTAAGCAAAGCTGCTCAGCCACTTCTTCATTGAAAAATACATCACCGGTAGTCCGATGAAAAATGCGATTGCCACCCAGACAGCAAAAGACCTGTTCAGCATAATCATTATTTCGATAATATCAGCCCCGTTTGCTTTTCTGATGCCGATCTCCTTGGTCCTGCGTTCAGAAGAAAAAATTGCCAGACCAAGAATGCCGATACAGGATATCACAATTACCAGGATTGCGAAGAGACTGATTGTCCTGGCAAACCTCTCCTCAGATTTGTACAGGGAATCGAACCATTCATCATAGAACTGATACTTGAAAGGATAAACAGGAAGCATTTCATCCCAGAGCTTCCTTACGGCATCGATTCCGGGCCCCGCTCCGTTACGTGCAAATCTGATATTCATTGCTGTTGGCCGGAATCCGGGAGTGAAAATTATACATACCGGACCAATTGATTTATGAAGAGAAGTGTACTGGAAATCATTCAAAATTCCTATTATTTCAAATCCTTCTTTCCTCCAATTATTAAATCGTTTGTTATCCAGATTGTCAAATTCGAAATGCTTGAATGCTGCTTCATTCATCATGCATACGTTACCGTAATCACCAGGTGCAAGGTTCCTCCCCCTTACGACTTTTAAACCGAAAGTCTCAAGGAAAGCAGTATCTGCGAGTATGGAGGGAATGCTTATATTTTTTGCAGTGTTTTGCATATTGGTCCCCATATACATATAAATCTGACCGGGCACACCGCCTGACAGCGATACGCGTTTGATATACGGCGATTTCCTGCATTCTGCGAGGAAGGTCATTGCCTTCTGTTCATCCTGTTTCTGAATATTTGGCAGATCGACTCTCAGAAGCAGCTCTTCATTAAAACCCGGACTCATGTGCTTGACATACTTTATCTGCCTCATAACCACGATGACACAGAAGATCAGGATTATTGATATAGTGAACTGAAAGATCGTAAGGAGGCTGCGGAAATATTGTTTCCTCCCGTGAGAAACTATTGCACCGCTCAGCACCCTGACAGGAGTAAATCCGGACAACATGACCGCCGGACCACTCCCGCTTAATACTCCGATAATGAGAATAGAGCCAACCAGGAGAATCGAATACGGAAGTCTTGAAAAATATGAAATGTTCAGGGTTGTGTCAAATACAGAATTGTAGAACGGAATCATTATCCAGACCAGGTATATTCCAATAAAAAAGGCAACAACAGATACCAGAAGTGACTCAGTAAGAAAATACATGAGAATATCTTTCCGGCTGGCTCCAAAAGTCTTCTTTATACCAGTATCCTTATTTCTTTTGTGTTGCTGAGCAACTGTCAGGTTTATGTAGTTTATTACAGCGAGCAGAAGGATTATCAATGCTATTCCTGCCAGCAGGTTTAACAGACTTGAATTCCCTTGTTTGGTTTCACTTCCTGATGTTTTATCATGAAGATAAATATCCTTAAGCTTCAGAAAACCGACTGCTTCTGAATACGGATGTAATATTGCTATATCTCTGTTTATATTATCAGCCAGCAGATCCGCCTTACTGTTTTTTCCAAGCTGAAGATATACCTGGAATAGCCACCTGTAAGTACTGAGATCATTTGAATTGCCTATCGACTGATAAAACTTGAATCGTTCGTTTTCCGCATTTACCAGGAGGCCTGCTGTAATACTCGAGTTATCCGGAAAATCTTCAATTACTCCTGTTACGGTCACAGGTACATTTCCCCACACCAGCAACTCCCTGCCAACACCATTTTCGGATCCGAACAATTTCACTGAAGTGCTTTTTGTAATAACTGCCGAATTGATATCAGAAAAGGGCATGGAAGTTTGACCGGTTAAAAATTTTATTGTGAATATCTCGAAGAACTGGTTGTCTACAGACATCAAATCATCGAGATAAAATCCTTTATTTGAGCTCCTTACCTCAATCGGATGACCGCTTCTGAGGACCAGGCAGGCATTTTCAATTTCCGGGAAGGTATTGTGAAGGATATCCTTTACCCGGTAATCTATCAGACTGGAATTATTCTCGCTGTCTATGAGCCTGACGATCTTGTCTGCATTCGCATTATAACGATCGTAGGAATATTCCTGTGCAAGAAAAAGGCCAATTGCCATACATATTGAGATAGCAAATGAAAAACCTGCTATATTTATTATTGTAAAGCGTTTATTTGCAAGCAGATTCCTGTAAGCTGATTTGAGATAGTATGTAACCATTTATCATTTCTTATTCTAATCTTTTAGATTCCTGTAGTTTGGAAACCAGCTCCAGTGGTGAGATTGGAGACAGAGTCATTCATACCTGAGAGCTTCAACAGGATTCCTTGTCGCCGCCCTCCAGCTCTGCCAGCTGACTGTCAGAATTGCAATCAGGACCGCCGAAAATCCTGAAGCTGCAAAGATCCACCAGCTGAGCTCAGCCTTGTATGCGAACCTTTCCAGCCATTTATTCAGCAGCCAGACCGAGACCGGGATCGATATTAAAAATGCAACCAGCACCCATTTCAGGAAATCTATATTTACCATAAGAAGAACCTCTCGTGTGGCCGCGCCATTTACTTTTCTCAGGCCGATCTCCTTCCTTCTCCTTGCAATGCTTATCAATGATATTCCGAATAATCCCATTATTGAAAGGATCGCTGCAAGTATTGCAAAAGCACCGATTATTTTTGCCTGGTTTCTTTCACGTTCATAGAAATTCTCTATACGGTCGGTAAGGTGGTTTGCCTCAAATATCTCATCCGGTGATATTTGTCTGAAAAGATTTCTCAACCGTTCTTCCACTGCCTTATCATTTTTCCCGTCAGTCTTTATTGCAATAAGCCTCATCATTTCGGGATTCTGCTGAAGAATAACCATTGGTTGTATGGCAGTATGAAGTGAGTGTGCGTTAAAATCCTTCACAACACCTTTCACCATGAAGACAAGCAGCTTTTCTCCTGCCCTTACTTTATGTTCCTTTGCTGCAGATTCATTTATGATAACTTCCGGAGGTCCCTCTTTATAAGGACCAAATGAAGTGCCATCAATTACCTTAATTCCCAGGAGCTCCGTCATTCCTTCGCCCATAATAAGTCCGTCGAAACTTATTCTTTCACCTTCAACTGTAGCGAGGTTCACAGGAAGATAGGCTCCGAAAGGAGGTATAAATGATCCTCCGGCAACGGAAATGACACCCGGAACCCTGAGCATTTCATTTTTTATCATGTTGAAGCTGTTCATCAGGTCTGCCGAGGTGAGCTCAGATACAAGAATATTCTTCGGATCTATACCCTTATAACCTGACTTTGAATATTCTATCTGTCTTGATACTGCAATAATTCCCGATGCAAACACCATGTATATTGTAAAATGAAGAACAAGAACCGAATAGTCCCATCTTCCTGTGCGACGTGAATTTCCTGTTCGCCCCGAGATAAGATCAAGGGCAGGGATCCTTGAATAGTGCAATCCGTTCAGCCAGCCCGCAAGTGTTCCTGTCAGAATAACAACTGCAACAATCAACAGGCAAAGCCGGGGATTCAGAAATACATCCGCCGAAAGAGTCTTGTTCAGAGTTGTATTAATCAGATCAATTCCGAAATCGATTATAAAGACTGCTGGTATAAGGCTGATCAGAACGATAAAATTGGACTCCAGGATAATGAGCCTTCTTATCTTTCCATGGGATGCACCGAATGCCTTTCTTGTTCCCAGGCTGAATATTCTCTCAGCCACTCCTGCCCTTGTCAGGAGTATATAATTTGCAAGGGAAATGATCAGGATCATCAATGATATCACCTCATAGTACACGAGTTCTCCGGGATTACCCAGCCTCAGAAAGTTGTTTCCCGAGAATCCTTCCGATCCCAGGTATATTTCAGAAACAGGCTGCAGTCTATAATGAAGCTCATTCTTATTTTCAATTACAAGGAACTCCTTATATTTTTCCATCCTGGCAGCAACCTCCAGAGGATCAGAATTCTGTCCGAGCTTTACGTATGAGAGGAAAGCGGTATTTGTCCAGTCGAAAGGAGTCCTGTTCTCCCTGCCAAAATCGCCAAGCGATCTCTGGAACTGGCTGAACATCTTTTCCGACAGCTTAATGTCTGCAATGAAAGAAGGGAAAAGAGTTGAATTTGAAGGAAAATTCTCAAAGATACCCGAGATGGTAAGAGGAGTGAAACCATCTCCGAATTTCACGGGAATCACCTTCCCGACCGGGGAGAGATCGCCGAAATACTTAAGTGCAGCATCTTCTGCTATTGCAACCTCACCGGGTGTGACAGCAGGATTACCTGAAAGGAACTTTATTCCGAGAATTCTGTATACGGAAGAATCGGAAAAACAGAAATCTGATTCCCTTACAATTTCATTCTGCTTTGTTTTAACCTGGATAGACATTGCCCTGTAATACCTGAAATAACCCTTCACTTCCGGTAACTCACCCGACATCACCTCCGGGAGAGGATATTGTGTCAGTCCCATGTCACCGAGTGTTATCCTGTATACATTCTTATAATCAGGTATAAACTTGTTGAAGGATTTTTCATGGATGATAAGTGCAAGAAGAATGATGATACACCCCAGACCTATCCCGAGTCCAAGAATACTGATAAGCGAAGGAATCTTATTTCTGAGTATACTTCTAATTGCTGATTTTAAATCGCAAAATATCATGGCTGCCCTTTAGGATATTATTCTGCTAATGGCGTGCCAATCTCATATCATACTGGTCTGCTATATTATACAGTATGCATGATCCAAATAATGTATATATTTTTTACATTTTCACGTAAAATATTTATACATTATCATTGATTTTATTTTAATGTATTTTATCTTTACCACGGTGTTACACGGAGTTAAAATGGAGTTCCACTGTTCTCAACTCCGTGTCACTCAGTGCATAACTCCGCGTAACTCCGTGGTTAATAACAGATTACATTAAGTTAAATGATCATAAAAAATGCCGGTTCAGAAAGGGAACATACTGATAGTCGACGATAACAAGAGTATCCTGAGCACGCTGGAAATTCTTCTTTCATCCGAATTTGCAGATGTCACTGCCATTTCCAACCCCAACCTGATATTATCCGAGCTCAGGAAAAAGGATTTTAATATTGTCCTCCTCGATATGAATTTCACCGCCGGTATGAAGACCGGTAATGAAGGCATCTACTGGCTTGGAAAGATTAAAGTGGCAAATCCTGATGTGTCGGTTGTAATGATCACCGCTTACGGTGATATTGATACAGCGGTCAGGGCACTGAAGGCAGGAGCTTCTGATTTTATTGTCAAGCCATGGGACAATGAAAAGCTTATTGCAACCCTGAAGCTGGCAATTCAGCTCAACCTGTCGAAGAAAGAGGTCAGGTATCTCAAGGAGAGGGAATCGGAGCTGAAGAAAGAGTTAAACCGCGAACAGCGGGATATTATAGGATCATCACCGCAGATCACTAATGTTCTGAAACTTGCCAGGAAGGTGGCAAGAACAGATGCCAATGTGTTGATCACCGGTGAGAACGGCACGGGCAAGGAGCTCATCGCACAGGAGATTCACCGGTTGTCGGGCAGGGCAGACGAACTTCTGGTAAACGTTGATATGGGGGCAATAACCGAAACCCTGTTTGAAAGTGAATTATTCGGTCATATGAAAGGCTCTTTCACCGATGCCAGGGAAAACAGGCAGGGTAAGTTTGAGATCGCCCACAAAGGGACACTTTTCCTGGACGAGATAGGGAATCTCAGTTTTCATTTGCAGGCCAAGCTGCTGGCGGCAATAGAGAACAGACAGATAACCAGGATAGGATCAAACGACACTGTTCCTGTGGATATCAGGCTGATCTCTGCAACAAACAAAAACCTTGAAAACATGGTAAAGCAGGGTCTCTTCAGGGAGGATCTTTATTATCGTATAAATACTATCCAGATTGAACTTCCTCCACTGCGTGAAAGAGGTAACGATATAATCACCCTTGCGGAATTTTTCATGAGAAAATATACCTTTAAATACAATAAGCCCGATCTGAAGATAAATCAGCAGTCTCTCGATAAACTTATGGGCTATTCCTGGCCCGGGAATATCCGTGAATTGCAGAACACCATCGAGAAAGCTGTCATACTCAGCGAGACTGCAGTGATAAAACCTGAAGACCTTTATCTGAGGCCTGTTGCAGAAATAAAGAATCTCGATTCCATTGCAACAATTGAAGAGATGGAAGAAAAAATGATGCTCCTGGCCCTGGAAAAGAACAACGGCAATTTCACCGCTGCTGCAGAACAGCTTGGAATAACAAGACAAACACTTTATAACCGGCTCAGAAAAAACAGGCAAAATGATCAGTAAAAAGCTCTATTTTAATATTGCCGTAAGAGTATCTCTTATAGCCGCACTCTCCATCCTGCTGGGTTATCTGATCTTTGAAGGAAAATCAATACGTTTTTCAATACTCTGTTTCGCAACAATCATAATCCTGACAGTCAATCTGATTTATTACCTGAACAGGACCAACAGGAATATCAAATATTTCTTT
>JADDYF010000102.1 GCA_015712185.1 Bacteroidales bacterium | reverse complement strand
ACGGACTTCCGGTTAAATTCCTTATGCCGCCCTTTAACAATCACTGGAGCTCATCCCTGCTCCTGTCGCTCGATCCGGTTGCAATAGAATCGGTAGCTTTTGATTTTCTCAGGACTGAGTTTACAAACCCGGAGCATACTTTTCCATATATCAGTGATCCCGGTGTGGACGATTATCTGCATCAGACAGCCAATTCAGGGAACTGGCCCAAGGGGATTGTCTATGCACCAAATGGAGATGGCGTCGCAATTCCAAAGAGCCTCGGTGTTCATGAGCACTGGAATAATCCTGTTGACAAGCAATATTCCAGGAACCTTGGTACAGGTGAAGGCATTGAGCTGGTAAAGATCTTTCCTGACAGAAAAGGCTGATAAACCCGGTTTTCAGGTACAACTGAAGTAAATGTATCACCGCTGCAGGTCAGCGGACTGGAATCACGAATTGCTTCTGGAATTATTACGTCAGACCTGGAATTCAGTCTGCGGTCTGAAAACTCTTTTAACAGGTCACCGGTCCTGAAAATAAAAGATTTGAAAATTTTGATTTGAGTTTTTGGATTAAATTACGTGAAATTTATACAGAATGAAAATAACCATTCTTCTCCTGATATTAATATCTGCTTCAATTACTGCCTTTCCGCAGACTACCGTATCAGGAAGAATATTATCGCAGGATGACAGGCAGCCGCTTATAAACTCAACGGTTTCAGTTTATCTCTCCGGCACATCTGATCTGGTAACCGGTGTAATTACCAATGAAGAGGGAAGATTCTCAATTTCAAATCTGCCTGCCGGAGAATACGACTATTTAATTTCTTATATAGGATATGAGTCAGTTAAACGCCAGGTCCTGACAGGGGTTTTGAACAAAGTCCTTGACCTCGGCAACATTTTAATGAAACCAGCAAGCATGGAGCTGAATGAGGTTAATGTGGTCGGACAGAAACAGGTTGTCTCTCCTGCTCTTGATAAGAAGAGTTATTCAGCTGAGAGTTTTATCTCAGGATCTGCCGGTTCTGCACTCGATATCATAAAAACTCTTCCCGGGGTGGTGATTGACCAGGAAAGCCGTATCATCCTGAGAGGAAGCGATAAAGTAGCGATCCTGATCGACGGGAAACAATCGAGTCTTACCGGATTTGGCAGTCAGAAAGGACTGGAGAGTATTCCTGCTTCACAAATTGAAAGTATTGAGATAATCAATAATCCTTCTGCAAAATATGACGCAGCAGGTATGGCAGGGATAGTTAATATCATATTTAAAAAATCGGCAGGCAAAGGATTTAGCGGAGATTTTGGCATTACCCCCGGTATTGGTATGCTGACCAGAAGAAAAGCCGACCTGCCTACCGGAATGCCGTCTTATTCAGACAACTGGAAACTTACACCTTCGCTGAACCTGAATTACAAAACAGAAAAGCTGAATCTCTTCTGGCAATCATACCTTATACATCAGCGCAGGCTGCCAAACAATGAATTCACAACCCGCTTTTATGACAGCGGGGACATGACTGAAAGTCAGGTTGCTGAAAACAGGTCGCAAAACCATTACAACCTGAAGCTGGGTCTCGACTGGAATCTGACGCCCAAACAGACTATAACTCTTTTCGGACTGTATGATTATGAGTGGCATATTGACACCACACGAGTCTGGTATTTCGGCAATCAGGACTATGTGTCTCCATTGAGAAGATGGGGATTCCATGAAAGTGAAGGAACCGGATTCACAAATGTTACCCTGCAGCATAAATACCGTTTTCAGCAGGCCGGTCATGAGCTTAATTCCCAGGTACTTTTTACAAAGGGTTGGGAGGATGAAACTTACAATCTGAGCCAGGACGGACCCTCTCCCTATCCGGTAATCAATTCAGATAAAACAAGGGTGCTGGCGCCAGAATATGTTTACCTGGTTTCAACAGATTATACCAGGCCACTGCCCTTCGGACGGATGGAGGCCGGGATCCAGGGTAAGCTGCGTCATATGCCGATAACCTACACGGTTACAAAAGATCCGTCAAACACAGCATTAATATATGATTTCGGTGACTGGTCAAGATGGGATGAGGACATGGCAGGCGGTTATATGAACCTGATTTCGGAGTTTTCAAAGTTTGACATTGAAGCCGGATTGCGTGGAGAATATACAAGCGTGAAGTACAGATTTGCCCCAAATCCGTATTTCAATGAGGATCAGTACGATTATTTCAGCCTGTTTCCGAATATCCGCTTTACTCTTAAGGCCGGCAGATCAAATAAGATATCTCTTTTCTATAACAGGAGGATTGACAGGCCGGGTGAAGATATCCTGAGGATTTTCCCGAAATATGATGATCCGGAGCTGCTCAAAATCGGTAATCCCTCGCTCCGTCCCCAGTTTACGCAGAATTTTGAGCTGGCACACAAGTATCTGTGGCAAAGCGGTTCATTCTACACATCACTCTACCATAAAATAATTGATGACTATTTCACCCGGATTTATATCCAGGATCCGGTACATAATGAAATAACCATCAAGGCATATGAAAATCTGGGAAGAGCGGCAAATACAGGAATTGAAATAACGCTGGACCAGAAGATTTCAGCCTGGTGGAAAGTATCTGCAAGCGCAAATATGTACAGGAATACCATTTTCGCTCATTCAGGTCAGATAGATTTTCCGGAACCACAGTCCTATTCTATAGTTAAACGCTCTGATGCCCCTTTCTTTACCAAGGTTATAAGTCAGTTAAATCTTCCTAATGATCTCCGGATTGAGATGACCGGTCAGTTGTTCAGTGCAAAGAACATTGGCCAGGGAAGGGAATTATCAAGGGGAGGTGTTGATCTGGGTATTAAAAAGTCTTTTCTTGGAAGTAAACTCGAATTAAGCCTGGCTGCAACCGATATATTTAACACAATGGGGATCAGGCAGGAGATCGCCGGGGAGGGATTTCAAGTGGAATACCAGAATTTTTATGAGACCCAGGTTTTTTCATTGTTATGCAGGTATAAATTCTGATTGGCACGAGTTTAAAGTCATCTAAGTCTGCCGGAAACAGAAAAATGGCAAGACCAGCATTTTAAAATGTTAATGTGAGCAATTAAAAGGGGATACTAAGTATCTATTAAACTTCTGAAATCCACTTAATTACTATTTGAAAAATTTTGTATAAATTGAGTATGCTTTTCAACCGGGGGAAAGTCAGACAAAAGTATTATTAAAATATGTATTTCAGCGAATTAATTACTATGTACTCTTATGACCGACAGGGCGGTGCTTTAGCTGCTCCGGTAATATAACGCCACAAATAAGTCAGATTTCAGTACTGAAATATTTTCAGGAGTTATTATTACGGTTAAATAAAAAAGTAAATTGAAAATATTTTGTATAGGTCATTCAATAATCCTGATTCCCCCGATTATGAAAAAACTTGCATTAATTTTTACACTTCTTCTTTACGGAAGCTGTGAAAAGGATGTCTTCGATGAAAACTATCGCTATTTATATGGTGATTGGATTCCTTTGCAACTCAGCTTTGGAACGAATTATATTGCTAATCCGGAACTGCTTGGTGACCTTATACAAATAATAAAGAAAGATTCTTATAACCTCATTAAAAATGACAGGATCATTGAAACCGGTAAAATTGTTGTCGAATTACAAACTAAAACTAAACTTCAATTAAGATTTGTTCCAAAAGAACCATATTCAGGAAGTGAAACATTTGTAAGATTGCCCTTTTCAACCTTAAACATTGTCACCTATACCCAGGATTTAATTCTCCTGCACAACAACGCACCAGATGGTGGATATTGGAGTGTTTGTTTATTAAAATAAAGAAGAAGGAATACCTTTTCTGAACATTATAATTTAGCAAAAAATAGCTAACTATAACACGGACAATTCCGGGGGCCATTTGTTTCCCGTTTGGGGGACAACTTGTCCCGTGAAACGGGAGGTTGTCACGGTTTTTGTTTTTAATACTGCTTATAATACGGCTTTTAATACGTTGGTATACCCGGGCTCCGCAACAGTGCTCATTTAAGTAATCAATTCTTCATAAAGATAGGCTATTGATACTATTTCCTGGATAAGCCAAGTATTTTATAGACTATTCCCGGTGGCACCACTCTTTTTAAACGCAAGCCCCACAAGATTAATAACTTGCAGGGCTCTTTGTTTTGGTAGGTGACGGGATGGTTGATGGATATTACAATATACACGTAATCAAGTACATGCCTAACTTTTTTTAATGATCAAGCTAGTTTCATTATGAACAAAAGCAAAAATTATTCCCTTTTTATTATTTGAATTTCTCCGATTTTAAGTTCAAATGGTAATTCACCAGATTTGAGTATAGAGACAAGATCGTTTGCTTCTTCGATATTAAAATCACCGGTAATTTCAGTCTTTCCACCTGAAATTTCGGTCTGGACTCTAGGATATGATCTGACAGAACCATTGTAAACAACTGCTATACAGCGGGAAATATTTTCCCTGGTTATTTTAGCCCAGGTTTTTATTCCTTCAGGATCCATAGTTAAACCTATTTTCACATCTTTATTATTGGATCCTGTGGTTACCTCCGCTGAAATAACTGATCTGCCATCAAGTGGAGCAAGTCTATTGGCGGTTGTTACCTTAATCGCGTGCAAACCATACAAAGTTTTTGAAGGATCATATTTATATGGATTTGAGCCCCAGTAGAACATAAGATCATTCGGGAACAGGGCTTTTATCTTATCCATCTTAAGATACCTATTAACCACTGAGGTGTCTTTTCCATCTGCTAGTCCAATCATACATGAGGGTAAAGGCTCTCCAGTGGTTGTAAGTCTTGGACCAAGTATGCTGAATAGAGGATTCTGATCTGAAAATTGTTTACGAGAGTCAATTACCGCAGTTTTTACGGTACTTTTTCCTTTTAAATCAGGATTCGGCTGTTCTTCTTTTTTAAAAGTACTGCCGGGAGTATTCATAACTCGTAACAAACTATCAGCCTTTGTCAGATATCCAATTATCTCAGAGTTCTCATAAGTTTCCCAGAATTCCAATCTCGCATACCCAGTGATTAATTTTTTAATCGAGGCTATTTTACTAGTGTCAGCTTTGGATAGGGTTAATAAAATTTGATTCTCATTAACATCAAGCTTCATACTTTCTTGCGGGATACCAAAAGAGTTAATCAGCCTCTTTCTAATTATCTCAGCGGCTGTCTTCATGTCATTTGGAATTTTAACAGAAGTATTTGATTCAGGCACAACTGTGACTTTAAAATCAAAGTATTCTTTCGTTGTACATTCTCCGAACAAGAATGCAATCGTAATGATGGCAACTATAATAAGATTTGTTTTCATAAAAGTAATTTTTAAGTTAAAAAATTATCACCTCTCTGAAAGGGAGGGAAAATAACAAACATGGTAAGGCATTTAACTTAAAACTGGCAGGTCGTCATCTTCGCTTGAAGGAAGATAAAAATATAACCTCCAGAGAATAACAGGGTCTATGGAGAGTCTTATTTTTTGAATCAGAATAAAATTTTGAGTTATTCTGCGGTTGTAGTCCGATATTTTATTTTGGATTGAAAATGGATTAAGGCATGTATTGTGGTGAACATATTCGGAATATTTTTGAAGATCAGGTAAACTAACAGCGTTGCCTATAATTGCATCGTGGCGACTTGAAATATCTCCAAATACTAGTTCATTTTGTGAAGGGTATTTTGCTGCAGATAAAGTATTATTTCCTGGATTACTTGAAAATGCTAATATGAAAAGGGAGAATAGAAATATTAATATTATTTCAACGTTTGGGTTCGTATCTTCTTTATAATTTCCCATAGAACAAAATTAAATAAATGTTTTGACTCTATTGTGTTTATTCAAACGCTTTTCTTTGAAGTTATCAGTCTTTTAGAAGGGCTTTACTTAAATATAACGGCTCGGTGGATGGTTTGTAGCCATCTTTAAAGAAGATTACGACAGCATATTTCTCCCTTAGCATTATCTGTCAAAGTTTTTCCCAGTGTCCAACGTGCTGCCACCTGATTATGATCCGTACAAAGATATTGATGCAACAGGAAAAGCGGTCCTGTTATGCACATTCTTCCCTGATACTATAAATAAAAAAATAAAAGATAAGGCAGAGACTTTTGACTGCATAAACCAGGCTGTAAAACATGTTGCAGGTGCCGTGATGATTGCCGATTTTAATCAGATCCCGTATAATTACAGGTTTTCGGAAGTTCCAGCCACGGATAAATAATTTCACAACCACGATTGCCCGTCTGCTCGCGAAAATTACAGGGATAACACACTGCAATTTTGCAGTTGTGTTAATCTTGTACACTTTAAGAAACCTTGTTACCTTCGAAAAATAAGTAATTCAATTATTACAGAAAGAGGTGAGGCTGTCTTCAAAAGTCCTTTGTGTCCCTTTGTGATGAACTTCGTGTTCTTTGTGGTTAAGCTTAAATCATTGAACCACAAAGGATCACAAAGGTAAGCACGAAGAACACAAAGGAAGAAGGACCTAAAGTAGATACTTTTGAGACTGCCTCTTTTGTTGTAATGAAGTCTGCTCCTTCAAAACCCGAAAGAATTTAATGCGTCTTCACAGGATATGAAGTAAGGAAGCAGGAAGATCAAAGATCAGAAAAATAATGTTATGGATCCGAATATTTCCGGTAGCAACTATTACAAATAAATAATCTCAATCAACTGTATTATTGCTTATTACATCAATAATAGGTCAGAGTGAGAAGACTGCCCTAACGCTACTTACTAAATCGGGATTTGCAACAAAGATTGAGTACGGGAGTCGAAGATCCTGACCGACGAAGGTCAAAGATACTGACCGCAGAAGACGCGTCAGCGAGCGTCAGGATAAATATAAACATGGACATTTTTCAATAGCATGTCCAGAAAT
>JADDYF010000096.1 GCA_015712185.1 Bacteroidales bacterium | reverse complement strand
AGGTGCCATAAATGCAATTTTCAGGCGTGTTTTGAAAAAAATTCATACTTTTGTGCCGCTTTCGGAGGAATGGCAGAGCGGTCGAATGCGGCGGTCTTGAAAACCGTTTTCCGCCTATCGGTGGAACGGGGGTTCGAATCCCTCTTCCTCCGCAAAAGAAATTAAATCCCTTGGCGAAGCCGGGGATTTTGTTTTTATGGGGGAAGACCAAACTTCGTTTGAGGCTTCCCCCATAAAAACAAAAGACCACCAGCGCGCAGCGATGGAAGGATTTAATTTCTTTTGCTGGTGCCTCCCCATGGGGATCACGCAGTAATCCCCGATTGCATCGAATTGTCAATCCCCTCCGGGGAATATTCTTTATGCTTATAACATTCTGCTACAATACCTGAACCGCTCCGCGGTATAAAACAAAAGACCACCAGCGCGCAGCGATGGAAGGATTTAATTTCTTTTGCTGGTGCCTCCCCATGGGGATCACGCAGTAATCCCCGTAAAACACAGAACAAGGAATGATGAAGAATGAAGAATAAGGCTTGGGATCTATCTTCGTAGTTCGGTGTTGGGTGTTCCTTGTTCAATATTATTTTATATTGTACTTTGATTTGTCAATCCCCTCCGGGGAATATTCTTTATGCTTATAACATTCTGCTACAATACCTGAACCGCTCCGCGGTATAAAACAAATACAGAAGTATCCTTCACAAGGCATAAATTAGAGGAACTCCAGGAGGAATAGGAAATTAAAATTGTGCTTATATCATTGGAATTCCCCCAGAGTAAACACTTTAAGGTGTTTCGTTTTATATTGAATTAATATGCAGGCATTTAACTAACTTTCTGCCTCATCACCCCTGGTAAAACGTAACTCTTGCCTGAGGCGGTTCCTTCACGCAACCAGGCAGAGTGTGCATTTATTGTTTATTTAACGAGCATTGTGTCAATATCTATTTCGGATGGTTTTCTGGTTATATAGAATAAATAACTTCCTTTTTGTATTGGTTTAAACTGTATTATGGTATCCCGGTACACCATTATATCAGGGCATACGCCATAGCTTTCATAAGTCCCATAAGCCTTTAATGTATACTCATATGTATTTATCGCCTTTAATTCAAAATTTAAATCCTTCCAACAGCCGTTATTTGCTGAAGCGCGTGATTTTATCTGCACAAACTCCAGATTTTTTGCGGTATCTGGGATTAACGCTTCATCTATTTGAACAGCACCAATTTTCTTAATGTAGTAAACATAATCATCCTTTTCATTAAGACAGGATATCATAAGGCAAAGAAGAATTGCAGTCAGGATTGCTTTCATTTCTCTTCCTGTTTTATTCAAGATGCAAATTTTGTCCTAAGGTTGCGTCTTTTGCATAATACACAACGGATGCGTGCTTGATCAGTTGAGTTGTTATTGCGCCTTGCGGACTGGCTAACCACTAAGCTAATCAAAAGATGAAACACCGGCAAACATAAGGCTATGAGGGAGCTGATTTGTGAACTCTAAGGCATAAAAAAGATAGCCATTTCTGACAGCCATAGCATAATGGTTAAATCCTTCAGCTTACAAAATCCTATTCTGAATGTATTCAATGATGTGGGCTACTTATCTTCCAATGGGTTGTTGCTGTTACCTGCACTCACAATACACTTCCATTCCCCATCAATCTTCTTCCATACATCCAACCACTTGCCTGCTTCCTCAACAGGTCCATTCGGTGTTTTTCGGCTGATACGATCATTGCCTCTTGTGTATGCAAGGTCTCCGGAGTCTGATACTTCAACGGTATCTACTGTGCCGGAATAAGTATCCCACAGCAAGGTAGTATCAGCGAAAATGGACACCTGTGCTTCCCGTATAGCCTCAAAACCAATTAATATGGGCTTGTTCGGTCGCATCGAAACGCCATCAGTGGCATAAAAGCTCATGATTTTATCGGTGTTCTTTTCCTTGAGGGCAATCGTCCATTGGTCTTCGATGCTTCGGATTGAATCAGCTTCAGCTTTTAAATCAATGGATACAGTTTTTGGCTGACAGGCAGTAATCATGATCGTTGCCAAAAGCGTTAAGTAAAAAATCTTTTTCATTTGGATGTTAATTATAGGGTTACTAAATAGGGGAGAGGATAATTTAATCACTCAAATGATGAAAGTTATGACAATAAAAAGCCAATGCCAAGTATATTTTAACAAATTTGAATGGATTGTGCTGAATAAGGGATTTAAATAAAAAAAACAGGGCCCGTTATTCACCCTGCCAGTTCAACCGCCTGCCAGTTTTTTAATGAATGGGTTGCATCATAATTCCTGTTCAACTCAGATACACTATATCTTAATGTTTAGTGAGCCAATACAGTATTAAGATATCCGATTTTAACAGTCTTATTATCCGGGAAGGTTTCTTTCAGCAGCATCAAAAATCATCGATTAATTCTTCGATGTGCTATTTCTCCTTTGTCTCATAAAACATTGAATGTATCAAATACGACTCTTCATTCATCACAACAAATGATCCTTGCAATAAGATTTTGCGTTAAAACAATTGGATGCAAAGTCTAAATGATATGAAGGATCTTATAATCGAATCAACAGAAAGAACACCTGCAGTAAAATTCATGATGGATGGGAGGTTATCAATTGAAGGTCGTTCATTACCAAATAATGTTGTTGATTATTATACACCCCTTATAGAATGGGTAAAGAACTTAAAAGAAGAAATTATAACAATGGATATCAACATAGAATATTCTGATAGCATGTCTTCTATGAAACTTTTTGAAATCCTGAATATCCTCGATGCAAACAGCGATTTAAAAGAGTTTATTGTAAAGTGGCATTACGAAATTGATGATGAGGATTCACTGGAAAAGGGTCGGATATTCGAAGAAATCCTGAAAACAGCAAGGTTCATTTTTTTAGAAAATGGTAATAGTAAGGACATTATAATTTAACTGCAATTGTCATGGGGAATAATAAGTTTTGTCCATTATGTGAGAAATGCCCGGTTTATATTGATAAGGTATACCAAAATGAAATGGTTGATTTAACTCACGGTATGCTTTATTGTCTGCAGACGCATGATAGATATAAACTTTGCAGAAGTTATCAGGTGTTTGAAAAAGTTGGCA
>JADDYF010000432.1 GCA_015712185.1 Bacteroidales bacterium | reverse complement strand
AACAGGCGGAGTGCTTTCAATTATTGCAGGAAATACACTATCGCTCAATGCCGACATAGATGTTACGGGTAAAGGATTCAGAGGAGGTACATCCTGCATGGGCACATCGATCTGCGTTGGTACAAATCCCACCAGGTTCGACAAGTACGCATTTCATCGCGATTCACTTAATTCCGGTTTTAAGGGAGAAAGTCTCGTTATAAGAGGCTGGCTCGCCGTATCTGATTACCCTGCTATTTATCCGAAATATGCAAAGGGTAAAGGCCCCAGCTCAACCGGTGGCGGCGGAGGTAACGGCAAGTATTCCGGCGGCGGCGGCGGCGGAAATTATGGTTCCGGAGGAAAGGGTGGCCGAGAGGTGATTAACTGTACAGGGAAGCCCGTAGATGGCGGTACGGGCGGGCTTCAGATAAGAACAACACCCCTTGCAGGAGGATTGTTCCTCGGCGGAGGAGGCGGATCATCAACAGGTCTGACAGACATTTCTGCTTCTCCAGGAGGAAACGGAGGTGGCATAGTAATAATTCTTTGTGATACCATTACAGGCAACGGTTACCGAATTGTTGCTGACGGAGCCGATGCATCTGATGCGACAGACAAGACTGGCGGCGCCGGAGGCGGAGGCGGCGGAGGATCAGTAGCATTGCATCTCAGGAGCTTTACGACTTCCGGACTGACAATATCGGTAAATGGCGGCAAGGGTGGAAACAGCCTGAGCACCCATGGTGAAGGAGGAGGAGGAGGCGGTGGGTTAATTAATACCAGCAACATAACCACTCCGACAGGCATTATTAAGAACTATTCCGGAGGTGCAGTAGGTACACGGACAGGAGCATCAACGGGCGGAAGCGGCACAGCAGGTGAAAACCTCACTACATTTGTTCCGGTGCTAAATGGTTTTCTGTTCAATTCAGTCAGTTCATCAGTTAACGGGAAACAGGTCGATACAATAATCTCAAATGAGATCCCCCGCACATTGAGCGGCACATATCCTGCAGGCGGCTCAGGTTCCTATACATATATCTGGCAGAAAAGCTATATCAATCCGGATGCACCTTTCACTATATCAGGTGTAAATACATCCAGTTATACCCCGACAGATCCTGAAACGACCACTGTCTGGTTCAGGAGAATAGTAACTGATAATGCCACCCTGCTGTCAGATACAAGCAAGTGGTTGAAAATCGTGGTCATGATCCCTACACAATCGCCACAGATGAATTTCAGCAAGAATTTAATTATGTTCCCTAATCCGGCTAACGACGAATTTGAAATAAGGCTTAGTGATCAGAGAACCGGAGATGTTGAAATAATACTGACCGATATCAATGGGAGCAGAAAATCATCCTGGCGGACAGTAAAGGAATCAGAAGAATTGAGGTATAAAATTCCGGCTTCAGGTTTTGCTGCAGGATTATATCATATCCGGCTGCTTATTGATAATACTCCATACTGTTCAGGCAGAGTTGTGATTGTACATTAAATTCCGGCAGTCAGCCCCGGCATTCCGATCCTCATTTCTCAAAAACAATTTCCTTCGATCCCGAGATCGTATTTCCTGTTGCAGTCACATTTGATGATTTTTTGCCGACGACTATTGCTGCTGACTGGTTGCCCCTGCCTGTTGAACGGATGGTATTGTTTATGATATTAATATCGTGCGTTTCGCCACCGACATAGAATCCGGCGGATTCTTTCCGGGTACCGTTGTTTTCAATGATATTGTTCCTGAAAGTGTTTCTGTGACCGCTGTTCTGCTCATTCTCATTCCTGAAAAGCACGCCATGGTTCCCGTTCTCATATACATGGTTGTTTTCGAAAACATTGTCGGTATCCTTGTGGCCTATCGAGATGCCGTTATCTCCATTTGCATACGATTCATTATTTCTGAATATCCCGTTCTGGACCCTCCAGCACAGGAAGAATCCGTCGCCCCTGTTGTGGTGGGAAATACAATTCTCTACCGTGGAATGGTCCGATCCGGTTCCGGGGTGAAAACCCAGTCCGTTCCCGTTTGAGGCCTCGCATCCCCTGATGGTAATGTTCTCTGTGATCTGCCAGCTGAATGTGTCGCCGTTGAATTCATTGATCCTTACATTCTCCACAAGACAGTTCTTCGACATATGGATATAGACACCTCCACCCCGGCACCCGTTTATATAATCGTTTGTTGCCTTATTCCCCTCAATTACAATATCTGCTATTCTGACATTCTCAACATCAACAGCCTCGATTACCGAACACCCGTTTGACACTATTCCGTTTTTTGAAGCCACGTAGTCATTTACTGTTCTGTTGTCAAAATAGATTGTGTTATCCAGAATATCGGTAATTATTGCAGTGGTGACATCCCAGCCTGAATTACGTTCATCATCATACAGCTGAATGCCCATCCCCTTTTTAAAGCCGCTTACATCCTTCACAACAGCTTTAAGCATACCCCAGTCGGCGTCAATTATAAAGCTTGTCTTAAAGCCATCGCACTTTCTTAAAATGGTTTTTCCGCCCGATCCGATCAGTGAAGTGTTGGAAGGGACACGAACCGGACCTATAATATCGTAAACACCGGGATTCAGCTTTACTACTCCTCCATCGCGCGCTCCGACTGCGTCGAGGGCGATCTGGATAGCCCCTGAGGTGAAACCAGGGATATCAGCTCCGGGTCCGCCGACAGTTATCACCTGCTCAGCGCGTTTTATATCAACAAGACCGATATTCTGGCCATTACTTACCTTTGCTGCCGGGAATCCCATAAGGATCACCACGGCCAGATTTAAGAATAAGCTTTTCATATTTAATGATGGTTATATCAATTAGTTATGAATCCTGTTGTCATTAGAAATAGTTTTTCACTTGTGTGGAATAAATTGTCATCAACGTATAAGAAAACGTATAATTATACGTTGATCATTTTTTACTTAATCCCGGATCTGAATCTGATCAGGAATTAATTGATATAAAGTTAGGAAAGAAAGTTTGTAAATCAAGTATATTCTGTTTAACCACTAAGGACGCAAAGTGCACACGAAGAACACAAAGGAAGAAAAACAAATCAAAATACTTCTAAGCTAGCCGCTGTAAGATAATCGGACATTATTTAAACGGCAGGTTCATCTTACGAGCCAACTCCTGAAAGCGGGGATCGTCCCTTATTTTATCATACCTGGGACCCAGCAGATAAGGTAAATTTGGTTCATGTTCCTCGTAAGCTTTTTCAAGCCAGTAAATTGATTTGTCAATATCCCCAGCCATGGCATACTGCACTGCTGGTTCCATCGGATTGACATAGCTGGTTTTTGATCGTTCTGCATTGACATCGGCCAGTTTTTTCATTGCACCCTGGTAACCAGCTTCGGCAGACCCGTCATCTATTGCTTTTAAATATTCGGAATCTTTCAGGTAATATTTCCTCAGGGCCTCCAATGCTTCTTTCTCTCTTCCTGCCTGATAAAGTGCTCCGTGGAGATTCCCATTGGCCAGCCTGTCGCCAGGATTTAGTTCCAGAGCTTCCCGGAATGCTCTGACAGCATCATCGAACCTTCTTACGAAGGTCAGATCAATTCCATAAAATGATTTTATCCTGGGATTAAAAGGATCCAGCTCAACTGCAGTTTCAATGTGTCTCATAGCCTCGCCCTCCCTGCCAAGTATATTCAGCAGATGCGAATAGGCGGCATGTGCATCGGCATCGTTGGGTGCCAGTCTGATAGTTTTCCTGAATGCTTCCTCACCTCCTTTCCAGTCCCATTTGGTCCAAGTCTTCAGACCGGCAAGTGCACGCTGAACAAATGCGGCTGTGCTGTCGAGTGCAAGTGCCTTCCTGATAGCTGCTTCAGCCCTGGGAGCTGCATCTGACACCCTGGTAATTCCCAACTGCTGCCGTCCGGTCCAGACCCTGCTGATTCCTGCATATGCAAGAGCAAAATCCGGATCCCTTTCTATCGCCAGCGTAAAGTATTGGAAAGCAGTTTCATAATCCTTTTCAGTGATCATATTTATATGTAAGCGTCCGTTGAGGTAAGCATCATAAGCTCCCATATCATCGGTCGGAACCTTTTCCAAAAGCCGCTTCTCCTCTTTAGTAAGCACAGCATTCATCCCTCTGGCTACTTCCCGGGCTACTTCACTGTATATTGAAAAAATATCAGAGAAGTCGTTGTCAAATTTCCTGGACCATATATGAGTATCGGTCCTGGCATCAATAAGCTGAACAGTTATTCTTATGTTATCTCCCAGTTTCTGAACACTCCCATCAAGTACTGCCGAAACTTTTAACTGCCGTGCAATCTCTTTCAGCAACAGGTCACTTCCCCTGAACCTTTCAGATGATGTGTGTGATATCACTTTCAGGTTGCTTAATTTGCAAAGACGGTCGAGTATCTCCTCCACAAGACCGTAACTGATATGTTCCTGGTCGGCATCGTTACTGAGATTCTTGAATGGCAATACGGCAATGGTGTTGTTTTTTCCAGACAGATTGTTCAGGTTAATGACATCAAATATCAACAGTGTTATTAAAGTAACAATGCCAGCTATTAAAATTACAAAGACCATAGAGAATATTCTTTTCCGGACTGGCTTTATGTCAGTTTCTTTAACAGTTACCGCTATTGCCTCATCCTTTTCATCCCTTGTCAAAATATTGCTGAAGGTGACAGGATCCCTGTATATCAAAAACCATTTTATAACTATTAGAAGATTATTCAGAACCGGCTTTACCTGTTCGGGATCAAAATCCTTCGGATGGGCGCCATAGGTTGAGAGATCATTCAGCCCATGCATTGAGGTGATAATATGTGACGGGACCTTTTCTTCTTTGTTCAGCTTATCGATAATGCCTTTCAGAGGTTCTGTCCTCCTCGGTCTTTTCAGCTCACTTTCGCAGAGGTCGGTTATTATCACCTCGAGGCATCTCCTTGAATAAAGCATCAGGACATTGGGATCACTTGACCGGATTAGCTGTTCCAGTTCTTTTTCCAGCTCAGGAAGGTGACCTTTCAGCAATTCATTGAGCTTTTCGATCTCTTTTTTTTCTGCAGCCCAGAGTGTCATCAAAAGTTCAAAGTCTCAGATTAATAAATTATTATTTAATTCTTTTATGCTGTTACCTGAAGTACTTATCGAGCAGGTTCAGAAACCGGGTATCATATTGCAGTACATCCACGTCCGGAAATGTTTTTAACCAGTAAAGGTTCCGGTATCCGCTTTTAAATGCCAGTTCCAGCTGGTCAAGAGTTTCCGGGGTCTTCCCATGTAAACAATAGACCCGGGCAAGATTAATATGCGCTGTGGAATCTGTTTCAAGAGCTTTCTTAAACATCCGCCCTGAAGAATCCATATCCCCTAACCTGGCTGATACACATGCCAAATCGATATAATCACCAACAGTGACATTAGCTTGTTTACTAAGTCGTTCCGTTGTTTTTACTTTACAATCGTTAAAATATTTTGTTGCTTCTCCCGGGTTTTCGATGTACTGATAATTTACACCTAAAGTATAATAAGCCAGTAACTCACTCTGGTTTATCTCAAGTATATGTTTAAGCGTTTCAATAGCTTTGTTATAATGTTTCAGTAGACGATATACGTTAGCAAGGTTATACAGATTGGCTATCAGTGCCGGATCAATATCATGTGCTCTGGAATAAGCTTCTTCTGCTTTTGACAGATCTCCAAGACATAACCAGGCAGATCCCAGATTGGCATAGCTCCATGGGCTTTGCGGATTATCGGCTACCATTTTCTGAGCCCACACAAGGGCAGAATCGGCATTGCCAATATATTCGAGGTACATCCATAACAATGATCCGTAAGGCAATACCAGGTGCCGGTCACAACGGATAGCTTCCTTATAAGCTTCAGCAGCTTTTCCCAGATCGCCTGTGTTCCAGTAAAACCAGCCGAGGTTATTATGGGCAGCAGGATCATCAGGGTACAGATCTATTCTGGTTTTAACATATTCAATGGCTTTAGGAAGGTCATTCTCGACCCATGTAGCATGAAAAGCAAGTATCGAGAGTCTTTCTCTTTCAGTGAGATTATCTGTTTTCCTGGCCGCCTGGCTCAGCTGCTTCCGTCCCACGACCGGATCAAATTTCTCAATATTAACTATCCCGAGAGAGGCTTTCGCTGCTATAAAACCTGAATCGACCTGTAAAGCTCTTTCAAAATAGTCTTTCGCACTTTTAAAATCTGTCATTGTCAGCTTGTCTGTACCCTCGGAATATAGTTTCAGCGCTTCCAGTGATGATGTTGTCGCCGGGACCAGCGGTTTATCCTGTCCCGAGATATTATATCTTGATTCACCCAGATCGCGGCGGATTTTTTTACTCAGCTGATCGAGAGCAGGCAGGATCTGCTCCTGTGTTTCAGCGTATAAAATCACTGATCTCAAAAGATTACCTGATTTTGTCTCAAGGATCTTTACAGCCAAAGCATACCTGTTTCCGATTTCGCTGATACTTGGTACTATGTACAGGTTGATACCTTCCCGTGTTGCCATCTCTTTTCCTGTTTTCTCATCAATAAATTCCAGATCCTTCATTTCCATCATGCCAAGGAGCTCGAGCATTCTCGATCGGGGAAAAACATTTATATACCTCGACTGACTTGTACTGAGTGTGAATGCGGTATAAAGCGACCGGTCAAATACAGGATTTTCAGTCTGGTTTTCAAAATCGGTTATCAGTATCCGGTCGCGTTCTGAGAAGGGTAATGTACTTCCGCTGGAAAACAGATAGAATAATACAAGCACAAGAATCAGCCCTGCAGGTAAAACAAACCTCATTCTTAATTTTCTTAGAATCCGTCGTGTGGTTGAAATTCCTGCATTGCCAGTGGCCGGTTCAGCCGGAACCTGTGTTTTATATTTTATGTACCACCTTAATACTACAGCAAGATTAACCAGTACCGGCTTCACCTGTTCCGGATCGAAATCCCGGGGGTGGGTACCATAAGCTGAAAGGCTGTTAAGGTGATCCATCGAGGTAATAATGTGCTGGGGGACCTTTTCTTCCTTGCCCAGCTTATCGATGATCCCTTTAAGAGGTTCGGTTTTCCTCGGCCTTTTGAGCTCACATTCACACAGGTCAGAGACAATAACTTCAAGGCATCTCCTTGAATAAAGCATTACAACATTTGCATCGCCCGTCTCAAGAAGCTGCTCCAGCTCCTTACCCAGATCAGGAAACTGATCTTTGAGAGATTCAGCAAGCTTTTCTATTTCTCTGATTTCGGTGGTCCAGATGGGCATATGAGGAGGAATTCAGTGATATAAAGTTATAAAAGAGAGTGACAAGAGCCAAATATACTTACAGACCGCCACTAAATATCTGGCTAAAAAGCGAATGTATAGGTATATTTAAGCAGAATGGTTCTGTTCTCATTCCCGTGGTCAGTACGGAAATTAACCCGGTCTGATGAGTCTATCCCTTCATTATAAACAATATAGAAATCACTGCCTTCCTGTGCATTATAACGGACCCTGGCATTTGTGATTATCCTGTGCGAAAAGGTGTTATACTGAACATAGGTTGTAAAGGAGAGTTTTGTTGTAAACATCATTATGGCCCTTAACCCGAAAATATTATTGGTATACTGTTGCGACCTTTCATTAAAGACTACTCTGTCGATCCGGTAGCTTCCACTGATCTTTAAACCTGAACCTATATTCAGACCTGGCAGTAGTGATGCTGAAAGCCTGTATCCATCATAATATGTGCCTGCTTCAGGTGTCAGGGTCAGGGTTAAGAAATTGTCGGGAGAGGTAGTGTACAAGTTCCCAAAGAATGAGAAGAAATTATACCTTCCCTGCGGGATAAAAACATCGGGATATACAAGGAACATAGTATCCTTAAGATCTTCGACCTCCCAGCCAAGATAAAAAAGCCCTTCAGTTGTCTTCTTCGACATGAAGCTCCATCCTGCAGCGGTTGCGACGGATTCAAGCGAACCATCAACCGAACTGTTAAAAACATTTGTTTCAGCAAAAATATAGTGGGCATTAAGCCAGGATTCTTTCCCGGGAATCCATCCATACCGTAGAGTGGCGCTTTTCAGGAAAAAATCATTTCTCGTTTCCAGCCCGATAGCTGGATTAAAAGAATCTCCGGACCAGTCCAGCAGGAATTCGTAGTTGAAACCCTTGATTCTTGTATTCTCCCATTTTACTAAAATCTGCGATGGATTAACAGAGAATATTTTGTTATCTGCTCCGTCATCAAATGTCTGAGCCCATTTTACATGAAGATAGTCATCGCCGAACAGATTCAGCTTGGTGTCAATACCATAAGCGATGTTGTAGTTCCCTTCTGATCCGATCCTTGACGTGACCATTCCTCCCAGATATGATTTTCCGAATGTTCTTTTGGTCCTGAGAATTCCAAAATTCTGGCCTGACAGTTCTTCAAACTTTGCGGTCTGCATATCGAGCAGACCAAGATCCCATTCGCCTACCCTTCCTGTCAGTCGCAGTCCTCCGTAGATCCTTACCGGATTACCGCTGTATAGTCCTATATTTCTGCTGTAAAACAGGTTGTCATAAGAATTAAAAGAAAAATCAAAGACATCGGATTTTTCCTGGAAGAAAGGACGTTTTTCCGGGAAGAAAAGACTGAACCTGGTAAGATTGAACTGTTCCTGATCGGCTTCCACCTGGGCGAAGTCGGTGTTTGCCGTAACGTCAAGAGTCAGATTGTTTGTGATCCCGTATTTAAAATCCGCTCCGGCTTCGATTTTATAATCGGTCTTTGCAGCCGAGGCATCAGTATCATAGAACCTGTTCAGGCCTCCGATTACATAAGGAGTAAGATAGGCCGGCTTTCTCGATTTCATGCCTGTGAATTCAACTTCCTCTGCCATTGAAGCCTTCCAGAATAACATCAATCCTTTTACTTGCGGTATCTCAGGCCAGGTAATATGACCATAATCGGGATTATTGGAGTTGGCAATGGCTCTTAAGATTGTCATCCCCATTATCACTTTATCGGCATTTCCCTGGAATCTCAGGCTTGATAAAGGGATCCTGATTTCGGTATACCATATATTCCCGATGATCTTGACCTCAGCATCCCAGAATGTATTAAAGTTAAAATTGATGTCATTGAAACCATTTATCAGATCATTCTTTGTTGTACCATCAGTCCGGATCCCGTTCGTATTCACGCCAAACAAAATAATGTTCTGCTTATCATTATAAGTATCAAGGGAAACACCTACCCAGTCGGTATCCCACCCGGTATAATCCCTGACCTTCCCGATCCTGGTAATCGTACCGGGGTCGTTGTAGTATGCTGATACTCCCATATAAAGGTACATGTCATCATAAAACAGCCTGACATCTGTATTTTGTTCAGGGATTTTTCCGCTGTTCGGGGAATGCATCACAAGAGGAAAATTTTCCACCTTTGTCCATATCTCCTCATCGGGTATGCCGTCGAGATTTATTCCGCCGGTCATAAAAGGGATTACCCTTCTTGTCTGTGCTTCGGTTGTTTGACTCAGGCTGAACAAACCTGAACACGTAAACAGAAATGTTAACCTGAGAAGAATAACTGCATATGGTTGTTTAATCCTTTTCCGGTATTTTTTCATTGAATCAAAATTATGGTGGGATTATGCCTGTTTAATTAAGCCTGAAAGATTATTTTGAGAAGTAAGCAAAAATCAAAACAGAACCTGGTTATATCAAAGTTAAGATACAAATGCAATACAAGTCAAATTTATTTTAAGATGTTTTGAAAGCCGGGTCTGTTTGAAAGGTATTTAGAGTTGTCTGCTGATAGTGTCAGCTTTCTTAAGCAGGATTGGCAGTCAGAACCTCCCATTTTGTATCACTTTCAGTTTATTCATACAAAACTGTATGAACGACCGCCATTATTCCCAGGATTAAAACTATCTTTCTCACATCAACAGACATGTAAATGAGTGAAAAAATACTAAAGGTTATTATGAATAATGAACTTCTAACTATATTTTCCGGTTTCTTAAACATGGTCAAAAATAACCATATTAGGAAGTTACTCCAAATTAATCTTTTAAGCGGATTTTCTCAACAAAGAATAAAAAGATTAGTCAAAAAAAAGAATATATTGGTGTAACAAATCCATTCTCAAAAAAGGAGGTTCTATTCAGGCAGGAACAGTGGTTAAATTGTTCGAAATAATCAGTTGAGATATTTATGGTATAAAACTAATTATAAACTGATTATGCAAACATTGAAAAACCTTTCATCTGAATTGCACTTGACTTTACCATCAGGAAAATGTAACTTTACTTGAGCGTGTATCTAAAACGATAGAACTTTACTAATGGCAATCTGGTCGACCGAAATAAAAGAGCTTGAGAAGCTTCATAAGTCCTTTAAAGGTCAATTTCCTAATCTGGATAAAGAACTGGGGCGGTTGATTAAAGCTGAGGATGAGAACATAGTTCTCCTGTATTCAAGGAGATGCCTGGAAGTTATTGTAACAGACTTGTGTGAGTGTGAGCTTAACAGACCAAGAGGGACTGAGCCTTTAAAAGGCATAATTGATAAGCTCAATAAGGACAAAAAAATCCCTTCACATATAATAACTTCAATGCACGGTTTGAATGATCTATCGACCTATGGCACCCATCCGAAAGACTTTGAACCTGAGCAGTTGAAGCCTGTTCTGAGCAATTTATCAGTAATTACTAAATGGTATCTAAAATATAAAGGGATTACAAGACCAGTCGCTCCAATTGCAGAAGGGAAAAAGGAGGCATTAAAAGGTGTTGTAATTATTAAGGGGAGAAATTTCAAACTTAAAAACATTAAAACAATCGTCCCATTTGTATCATTGATCGCAATCGCAACAATCATCTTATTATCAATAATAGCTTCAAGATCAATACCGTTTTCCGAAAAGGATTGGATACTAATTACTGATTTTGAGAACCTGACCAGAGACAGTGTTTTCGACCAGTCTCTGAATACTGCACTGGAAGTTTCAATCCAGCAGTCTTCATATGTTAATGTTTTTCCACGTGAAAGGATCAATGAAACACTTAAAAGGATGGGAAAAGAGAGCATAGAAATAATCAATGAAGACATAGGAGTTGAGATTGCTCAACGTGAAGGGATTGCATTAATGCTAGTATGCTCTATAAGTCAGATCGGGAATATTTATTTGTTGACCTCAAAAATAGTTGAAGTAAATACAAGAAAAATATTTAGAACGGAAACCTTCCAGGCAGACGGGAAAAATGAGGTATTGACAAGTCTTGATAATTTGGTAAGGAAAACAAGAAAAGACCTCGGCGAATCTTTAAAAGAAATCAATTATAAAATTGTTCCATTACCAGAAGCTACAACTTCTTCGCTTGAGGCTTTAAAATGCCTTGTTAAAGGGGATGATGCATGGAGAAGGGATGGGAAACTGGATGAGGCAGAACTATTATACCTGAAAGCAATAGAGCTGGATCCTGAATTTGCAATGGCATACTCTTCACTTGGATCTCTCCATTATTGGAATAACAACCGCACCAAAGGGGAAGAATATTTTAGTAAGGCACTTAGCCTTTCTGACAGGCTAACAGAAAAAGAAAAGCTATGGATAGATGCAAGAGTGGAAAGATTCCGTGGTAACTATGAAGATGCAATTCTGAAATATAACATCTACCTGAGGAGATATCCAAGCAACTCTGCGGCCTGGTTCAGTTTGGGTTATTGTTATATGAGGCTGCAACGTTTCGAAGCAGCAATAGTTGCATATAACAAATCACTTGAAATACATAATGACAAGGATGCTAATACTTATATTAATATTGCTACATCCCACGGCGCTATGGGAGAATATCAAAAATCAATCGAATATTACTTAAAAGCCTTTGCTCTTAATCCTATATTACTCACTATAACTAATATAAATCATGAATTTGGATTTACCTATGTCGAGATGGGAGAATTTGAGAAAGCACGGGAAGTGTTCGAAAAGATGACAAATGGTCCGGATAATCTTAAACCAAGTGGATATCGGTCGTTGGCGTTATTGGCGATGTACAGAGGTAAAATTTCTGAGGCTATAGACCACCTCAATGAGTCAATTCTAATTAACAAAACCAATGGGTGGGGATTAAGTGAATTCAGAGACCGGCTATTTTTGGCAACGGCTTACAAAACCAAAGGAATAATACCGGAATTTTATGAGGAATTGAATAAAGTAAATGAATTACCGAAAGGTGAAATCACGGAACCATGGTGGTACTGCATTTATGGAAAATTTCTTATCAGGGATGGAAAAATCCAAAAGACAGAAAGAATATTAAATGAGTTGTCTGTAAGGATAAATGAAGGAAATAGATCTGATCAGGCTGCTTTCGATATTCTTAAAGGTGAGATAGAATTTGCTAAAGAGAATACAACTGAGAGTCTTGAACTTATTATTAATGGGATTAAATTACTTCGAAATAGCTATACATTGGAATCAATAGCAAATTTTTATTATACCACTGGTGACCTGGATAAGGCAATTTCAAGCTATAAAGAAATCCTCGAAATAAAAGATTTCTACGGTTTGGAAGCACAGGAATACTGGATTAAGGCTCATTATTATTTAGGCAGACTATATGAAAAAAAGGCTGAATATGAACAAGCTGTAAAATACTATAAGGAGTTTTTAAATATCTGGAAGGATGGGGATAAAGATTTGCCGGATATTATTGACACAAATGCCAGGTTATTAAAATTAAAGGAGTGGGAAGAATAACTAAAACTCTGGTTGTTATGCGGGACATACATATTTGAGGTAGCGGAGGCTGGCATTCACTCTTTTTGTTGACCCACCCGGGCTTCCCGATAAGCCTGCATTTCATTCCGGCTATCGGGATTTCCTCCCTCCGATAGTCAACTTCTCGCCCAGTTTGCCTGCCCCTCAGTTCTTTTTTACAGTTAAAGAAATTATGTATAAATGTTGCATTTTTAGTGTGAGTGTGAGAGTGAGAACAAAAAGAGTGAGGCACTCGCTCCCGCTCACGCACTCACTCTTTTTGTTGACCCACCTGGGCTCGAACCAGGACTCTGCGGAACCAAAATCCGACGTGTTGCCAATTACACCATGGGTCAATATACCCTGAAAGGGTGCTGCAAAATTAGTAAAATTTTTTATCGGGGATATCCTGTGAAGCTATTGCTATTCCTGCCTTAAGGCAGCAGCCCGTCGAGTATTCTGCCATAACATTCATCATCCATATCCTCCTCCTCGACAAGTCTGAACGGACATTGAAAGAGTGACTCTATTGTGTGCCCCAGCTCCTGCATATCTTCATCTCCATGTTCGTAATGCCATGTGATCCTGGCCTTTTCCTTCAGACCCTCCATTTCTGCCAGCTCCCTGAGCATAATATAGAGCCATTTTATTGACCCTGTATTTATAAATTCAAAACCAAGCTCTATCCGGGTATTATCTGTATGGTTGTGAATATATCCCGACAACCATTTATGCACCGGTTCGTAAATCGATCCTGGATTGTCGATGATTGATCTTCCCATAATGAAGATCATTCCAGGCTCAAGGATTATCCATGGTGTCCTTCTGGTGGGCTCGCTGCTGTAGCTTTCCGGATACATCACTTACTATAAATGTAACAAATTCTCCCCCTTAGTTCCAAACGATTAACCGCAAATACGGATAAGTTCAGAACAGAATATGTAAAAATAGAAAAACCGGGGCATTATCCAAACATTATCTGGCACTATGACGGTTGAAGAGATCAGGCTCATTGACTTCCCAGAGAGTGGGATGCTCCTCCTCGAACCTTTTAAGGATGGCTTTCATAATAGTTTCCCTGAGAAATTCCGATTTGTTTTTAACCCTGTATCGGTCACAATATATTCCCAGAGCTCTCATCTCCCTGCTATTGAGCATCAGCGAAAGCCTGTTCGTACGACGTAACTTTTCCT
>JADDYF010000429.1 GCA_015712185.1 Bacteroidales bacterium | reverse complement strand
GCCGGCTAAAAGCCATAAGGAACAAAACTGAGATTGAAAATACAGGCAGAGTAATGATAAAGGATGGAGTGGCGCTCACAAAGTTCTTTTACTGGTTTGAACAGAATCTGGGAAGGGAGGTAATGACTGAGCTTTCGCTTGCGGACAAGCTCCTCTGTTTCAGGTCGCAGCAGAGCGATTTTATAGGTCCCGCATTTCCTGCAATTATAGCTTTCAATGAACATTCAGCATTACCTCATTATACACCCGAAACCGGCCATGATTCGGAAATTTGTGAAAATGGCATCCTGCTGGTTGATTCGGGTGGTCAGTACCGGGGGGGAACAACCGATATCACAAGAACCATAGCAACCGGGATTCCGACTGCAAAACAAAGAACCGATTTCACTTTAGTACTGAAGGGACATATTAACCTTGCATGTGTAAAATTCCCGGCAGGAACCAGAGGATACCAGCTCGATGCGTTTGCCAGAAAAGACCTTTGGGAGAAGGGCATGAATTATGGTCACGGCACCGGACATGGTGTAGGTTACTGCCTTAACGTCCATGAAGGTCCTCAGAATATCAGCCCTGGTGATACAAAAGTAGCAATGGAAGCCGGTATGCTGACCTCGAATGAACCTGCCATTTATCGCGAAGGGGAATATGGCATCAGGATAGAGAACCTTATACTGTGCTTTGAGGATGAAGAGACTGAATTCGGGCAGTTTCTAAAGTTTGATACGGTTTCGTTGTGTTATATTGATATAAAGCTTATTGATAAATCCTTACTTGATATAGTGGAAACAACGTGGCTGAACAGGTATCACTCTGAGGTTTATGATAAACTGAGTCCTCATCTTTCCGAATCTGAAAAGCGTTGGCTAAAGGAAAAAACAGACTTTATCTGAAGGATTCTGACTATCTGAATACTGATTCCATCTGAGTTATATCAATCACAGGGAATTCGGTTATCCTGAGTCTGGCACTCCCGTATGGCACAAGCTCGATAACCTCCGGATTGCCTTCAGGTCTTACCGGGCTTACCGGCGGTAAATCGGCTGAATTATTCTTCAATGTCCATCCGGGAATCTTCATTCCCCTTGCGGTTATGACTAACGCTGCATCCATATCCCATGGTATATATTTACCTGAGTCGGGAGACCAGATCATATCGCCTTTATCAGCAAACGGGTAACGGGATACGGAATTTTCGTGTACCTTAATTCCCCTTGTCAGATTTGTCTTGTCGATCATCAGGCCATAATTCCATGGGCTCTTTGGCTGGATCTCCCAGTCGACGCTACCCTTGTATCCGAAGTTATCATAGTTGATTTTGATGCTCCTGTAGTCCTTGGTTATCCTTAATG
This sequence comes from Bacteroidales bacterium, assembly GCA_015712185.1. Classification (GTDB taxonomy): domain Bacteria; phylum Bacteroidota; class Bacteroidia; order Bacteroidales; family VadinHA17; genus LD21. The sequence continues at coordinate 2,205 of JADDYF010000429.1, read as the reverse complement.
AAAAATAGAGCGGCCCGCGCAGCAATGACAATGAATTGTTATATCTGGTCTCAGTCCTTATATTCATCGGTATGCTGAATGTTATCTGATCTCCGTCTTCCCACTTCTCATTAAACTTCACTGAGTTACCGCTAATCCCTGTAACGGTCTTTCCCCTGAAATGGAAGGTTACCGGACCGGCCCAGCCGGGAACCCTCAGGTAGACAGGAAATCGTTCAGGTTCCGGCAGACTGATGGTTAATTTGATATTACCGTTGAAAGGATAGTCAGTTTCTTCTTTTATTGTAACCAGGCATCCTTTTCCTACCCTTGCTGTTACAACTGACGGACTGTAAGCTACGGCTACGAGGCCATTATCGCTTGTGGCCATCCACAGACTTGCTGTAAACTTAGGCCATCCCTGGTGCATATTTGCCAGGCAGCATGCAAAATTGGGCATTAAGCCATATATGTTTGAATAATTTCCATTTGTACTCCAGTCTCTTTTTTCTCCATCAACAGCTATCTGGTTTGATTGCTGATCATACTGATGTGCCCACATGTCGGGAGTAAAGGTGCCAGGTAAAGCATTGAAGGCAAGTAATTCAAGTCTGTCAGCCAGTGAATTATCGCCGAATATTTCATAAAGCTCTTCGAGTGAGAACATGAGCTCCACCACAGAACATAATTCAGTACCACGGTCAGGGCTTTTTCCTGAAAGATGCTCATCTCCGGAAAACCTTCCACCGGCCTGACCATGATGTAGGTCATATTTCCTTATTCCGGCGAAGACGGCATTTTTATATCTTTCATCACCCGACTGCTGATACCATAGTCCGGGATATTTTACTGCCATTGCATTGTTGACAACGTGTGCGGTCAGGCCATCCTCCTTCCAGTTAAGGGGGATCTTCTTTTCTGCAAGGGCAGCGGAGTCCCAGGGAAACTTCTCATAGAATGTTGTCCAGTCGGAGCTGTTCTTTTGAATTGATTCGATCGTTTCGGGAATCCATTGTTCACCGGTCTGCCTGTAGAGCCAGTATCCGGTTACTGCATTTTCCATTGCCCTCACTCCGCGCCAGTCCTTGTCAGGCCAGTCGGGCGGAGTGTCGTGGATATACCTGAAATATTTCTTTAGAATTTCCAGGGCACGTACATCACCTGTTGCATCGTAATATTGCATCAGTACTTTATTTGCTACGGCAAGCGGCCACCTGTCAGTGTTTTTTACCGGACCATACCACCCTGAATCCCTGCTGCTCATAAGGATGGGTTCAATCCACGATTTTACTTTTTCCTTAAGCGCAGGATCGTCAAGCAGGTATGCAAGGGGAATAAGCCCGTCGAGGAAATAGGGACCTCTTTCCCACGATTCACCTGTACCTCCGCGCCACGCTGAGTTAACAAGGTCGGGCCAGAAGTCGTCGATATTTCCTGTCAGGCCTGAAGCCTGGGCTTCGAGCTGATCCCTGAGCCATCCTCCGGGCCTGACTGATCCCAAAGGGAGCTTAATGTATGCATTCGGCTTCAAAGGAGCAGGATTATTTTTATAGTTCAGGTTTTCCATCTTCCTCGAACATTGTGAAATAATTAACAGTAAGGAGATTAGCAATATGGGAAATAGCTTTTTCATATATGTTTATTTGTCAGCATTACACAAAACACCTCATACTATAGCGGTCAAAAGGCACCCGGAACCCGGCACTTTTTGACATCGACAGCCTCGAAGAGCTGAACCATGTCAAACCAGCCAACTCCGGCAGACGGCATTTCAAGGATAATATTTGTCCTGGGGGGGAGTTCACTGTTAGCCGGGATTGTAAAATATGTTGCATACTGTTTCCATTCGCTGCCAAGGTTAAATTCACTGGTTCCTGATTCCCCCAGGGAAACTCTGAAATAGTGTCTGCGGTTTTTGAATATTGTGTCCCGGTGATCCTGTTCAGGATCTGTTTTAGCCCAAAGTGACAGTATATAGGTTCTGCCTCTCGCAGCATTAACCGGGAAAAAACGCAGTTTTGTGCCTCCGTTATCTGTCGGGGTAACCAGTCTGACAGACTGGTTACCTTCAACATGCTCACGATTGTCAGTAAAAAATGTGGCTCCCCTGTCTCCCCCGTTTCTTGCATAGGTTGAAGCAGGAATTCCCGGACTTGAAGTATCCTCAAAGCCCGGATCTTTAACAAGGTTTCCGCGAAATGCAGTAATTGAATCTTTGCGGGATTT
>JADDYF010000446.1 GCA_015712185.1 Bacteroidales bacterium | reverse complement strand
TATATGGGTGAAATATCGAAGCTCACCGGAAGGGAATATAAACCATTCACCTATTATGGCGCCCCTGATGCCGAGAATATAATTGTTGCAATGGGTTCAGTAACGGATACGACAAAAGAAGTTATTGATTACCTCAGAGAAAAGGGTGAAAAAGTAGGGCTGATAAGTGTCCATTTGTACCGCCCTTTCTCCTCCAAATACTTTTTCAACGTATTTCCGGAATCAGTAAAGAGAATATCTGTTCTGGACAGGACCAAGGAACCAGGTTCAGCAGGCGAACCTCTATATCTCGATATTAAGGAGATGTTTTACGACAGGAAGGAAAAACCGTTGATACTTGGAGGACGTTACGGCCTGAGCTCAAAGGACACTACTCCCAGCATGGTTCTTTCGGTATTTGAAAATATGAAACTGAAAGAGCCAAAACATATGTTCACGGTAGGGATCACTGATGATGTGACATTCACCTCACTTCCAGCCCTTCCGGATATTAATGTAGCATTACCCGGAACATATTCTGCAAAATTCTACGGCCTGGGCGCTGACGGAACTGTCGGTGCAAATAAGAATTCAATAAAGATCATCGGTGATACAACCGATAAATACTGCCAGGCTTACTTTGCTTACGACTCCAAAAAATCAGGAGGACTCACAACTTCTCACCTGCGTTTTGGTGACAAGCCGATAAGATCTCCATATTTAGTCAACAATCCCGACTTTCTCGCATGCCATGTACCTTCATATCTCGAGAAATACGATATGCTGAAGGGATTGAAGAAAGGTGGCACATTCCTCCTGAATTCAATATGGGATGCCGAAGAAACGAAGAAACGCCTTCCTGACCATATGAAGAAATATCTTGCCGGGAACAAGATCAGATTCTACATAATAAATGCCACAGCCATTGCTGAAATGCTCGGACTGGGAACCCGTACAAATACAATTATGCAGGCTGCATTCTTTAAGCTGGCAAATGTTATCCCTTACGAGAAGGCTGAAGCAGAAATGAAAAAGGCCATCTACAAGACCTATGGCAGGAAAGGTGAAGATGTTGTTAACATGAATTATGCCGCTGTAGATAAAGGAAGCCAGGTTGAGAAGGTGGAAGTACCAGCTGAATGGGCGGACATTAAGGTTGAAAAGAAGAAAGACACCCGAAATATTCCTGAATTCATACGCGAAGTTGTTGAGCCTATCAATCACATGAAGGGTGATGATCTTCCCGTTAGTGTCTTCAGGGGGAGGGAAGATGGTACTTTCCCGGCAGGCACCACTGCTTATGAAAAACGCGGGATTGCGGTAAATGTGCCCGAGTGGCAGCCCGAAGAGTGTATCCAGTGCAACCAGTGTTCATATGTATGCCCTCACGCAGTCATCAGGCCTTTCCTGTTAACTGAGGAAGAAGCTTCAAATGCCCCGGCCGGCACAACAACCATTCAGGGTATTCCGGGTGTTCTGAAACAATACAGGTTCAGGATGCAGGTTAGCGTGCTCGACTGTACAGGTTGCAGCAACTGTGCTGATGTCTGTCCATCGAAGAACAAGGCGCTTATTATGAAACCTCTTGAGACCCAGCTTGCTGAAGCAGATCGTTGGACTTTTATGCATGAGAAGGTAGGGTATAAGGATAACATCGTGGATAAATTCCTCAATGTTAAGAACAGCCAGTTTTCACAACCGCTGTTTGAATTCTCAGGAGCATGTGCAGGCTGCGGAGAAACACCATATATCAAGACAATCACCCAGCTTTTCGGCGACAGGATGATTGTAGCAAATGCAACAGGGTGTTCATCCATTTACGGTGGTTCAGCTCCTTCCACACCATACACCTTCAACAAAAAAGGTCACGGTGTTGCATGGGCAAACTCGTTGTTCGAGGATAACGCCGAATATGGTCTCGGTATATCACTCGGTGCGAATAAGCTCAGGGAGCGCATTGCCCTGCGGATGAAAGAGGCTATTTCCAAAGAATCATTAAGTGCGGAGATGAAAACAGCATTTGAAGAATGGCTGCGAGATAAAGACAATGCCGAACCATCAAGGATAGCATCTGTAAAAGTCGTTGAAGCATGCGGGAAGGACAAGTCGGAGCTTGCGAAGGAGATCCTGAGTCTTAAGCAGTATCTTGTAAAGAAATCACACTGGATATTCGGCGGTGACGGCTGGGCTTATGACATCGGGTACGGTGGTCTTGACCATGTAATTGCTTCGGGAGAGGATGTAAATATCCTTGTACTTGATACAGAGGTTTATTCCAATACCGGCGGCCAGGCATCCAAGGCTACCCCTGCCGGCGCTGTAGCTAAATTTGCTGCATCGGGCAAGAAGATCCGAAAGAAAGATCTCGGCCAGATGGCAATGAGCTATGGTTATGTATATGTTGCCCAGGTGGCAATGGGTGCCAGCAATCCCCAGTACCTGAAAGCTATAAGGGAAGCTGAAGCCTATCCGGGTCCATCTCTCATCATTGCTTATGCACCGTGTATAAACCACGGACTGAGAGAAGGCATGGGCAAAACACAGGCACAGGAGAAGGCAGCTGTTGAAGCCGGCTACTGGCATCTATACAGATATAATCCTCTGCTCGAACTGGAAGGGAAGAATCCTTTTATACTCGACTCGAAGGAACCTGACTGGAGTAAATTCCAGGGCTTTCTGAATTCGGAGGTTCGTTACACATCGCTTGTCAAGTCATTCCCGGGTGAAGCCGAAGTACTCTTCAGGGCAGCCGAGGAGAATGCGAAGTGGAGATACAAATCGTATCAGAGGCTGGCAGCGATGGAATATAATTCAATGCCAAAAGAGACATTATCTCAGCAGAAGTAAAAGGCACTGGACACAAGGCACAGGACACAAGGCACAGGATACAAGGAAGAATTAAAACATTTGGTCATTTATTTTAGTCTTGCTTTAATTAGATTACTCAGCATTGCGGAGATAGTTTTGCATTCTTTTAAAAGAGATTCATACTCAGGTCTCCTCAGGTAACCTATCTTTCCTGAGATTGTAATCTGAGTAAATAATTCAGCTGAAGATCCTTTAGCGATATAGAATTGCCTGATCGCCTGTTTGTCAGTTCCAAGTTCATCTCCTTCAGAGATATTACTTGAAATGCTGACAGCAGCTCTTCTGATCTGATCCCTCAACTCAAAATCTTTTGCGAATGACTTATTATTAGCTGTTGTGTTATAAATATTAACAGCTAGTTCGATGGCTTTATGCCAAACTTTAAGGTTCTCAAAATTACTCATGACGCAGCAAAATTTAATTAATATTTAAATTCCACATTTTAAAATTAAAAAATAACCGTAAAAATAGAAAGAAACGCAGGGTCCAGGACTCACGGCACACGGTGACGGGTATCGGACGGTTTTACATTCGTCACTATGCCAGGATACCTTGCGTCTTGCGTCTTGCGTCTTGCGCCTTGAACCTTGAACCTTGAGTCTTTGCGTCTTGCGTCTTGCGTCTTGCGTCTTGCGTCTTGCGTCTTGAGTCTTGAGTCTTGAGCCTTGCGTCTTGAGCCTTGAACCTTGTACCATTTTCTAAAATATTATTACTTTTGCCACCGGTAAAACCTATGGGCAGGATACTGGGGATAGATTATGGCCGGAAACGAATCGGACTTGCAGTAACAGATCCGATGAAGATCTTTGCATCACCGGTTAAAACTGTTAATGCGGCGGAGCTTGATAGTTTTCTTCTGGATTATGTGAGGTCAGAAGAAATTGATGAATTTGTTGTCGGATACCCTGTGCAATTGAACAACCGGCCCAGCGAATCTGTTAGGTACATTGATCCGTTCATAGAAAAGCTGAGGAAAATGTTCCCTGACAAGCCGGTCCATATGGTCGATGAGAGGTTTACTTCACAAATAGCTTTCAGGACAATGATCGACGGAGGGGTTAAAAAGAAAAACAGGCAGGATAAATCACTCGTCGACAGGATAAGCGCATCCATCATACTCCAGTCTTTTCTTGATAGAAGATTGAATGAGAGAAAGAAAAAAATAAAATGACATATCCTATTGTCATATACGGACATCCTGTTTTAAGAAAGGTTGCGAAAGATATTGACAGGGATTATCCTGATCTCAATCAGATAATCGCCGATATGTTCGAAACAATGTATAATTCTGAGGGTCTTGGACTTGCAGCGCCACAGATCGGTAAATCGATTAGGGTTTTTGTTATTGACGGAAAGCCCGTCGGGGAAGATGAACCTGAAATGGCTGACTTTAAAAAAGCCTTTATCAATGCGCATATCGTTGAAAAATACGGAGAGATAAAACCTATGACCGAAGGCTGTCTCAGCATACCCAACCTGAGAGAGGAGGTTAACCGGGAGGGGAATATCCGCATCCGGTACTTCGATGAGAACTGGGAATTCCATGATGAGACCTACACCGGGTATAAGGCAAGAGTGATACAACATGAATATGACCATCTCGACGGCATTCTTTTTACCGACAGGGTTAGTCCTCTCCGGAAGCAGCTTCTTAAGGGTAAACTTCTGGCTATCAGCAAAGGTAAATTTGAGGCCCAGTACAGGACAATTCTTCCAGGACAAAAGATAAAAAGTGCCTAGAGTGCCTAAAGTGCCTAGAGTACTTAGAGTTAATTGCTGTATAGATTTTAACTCCCAACTTTAGGCACTTTAAGTACTTTTTTATATCTTTATACAGTCTCTTTTGCTGCTGACTGTGCCACACCGTGAATTTCCTTTTCTCCGGATATGCCTGCCATTATGTGCAGGAATAATCTCGGGATTATATTTCTCTCCCTCCCGGATAATTCTCCTGTCTTCAGCAATTATAATTATTGCAGGTTTTATTGCCAGTCTGTTCTTTAACAGGTTCATTACCAACCGGGTATATGGCATCTTTTTCTTTCTGGCTTTATATTTCTGCGGACTTCTGCTTTATACCAGTGAAAAGAACTCCCTTTCAGACCTCGATCCTGCTGAATCGCTCTATTCAGTAACGCTTTCGGATTATCCCGAGGAGAGGGAAAACAGTTTCAGGATGACAGTTGAACTTGGCCATAAGATTGTAAACGGAACCGGACAGAATTTAAACGGTTCGGTAATGTTATATAATAAAAAGGAGCCGCTGATATCATCGCTTGTGCCGGGCGACAGACTTTTGATGAAAATTACTCCGGTAGAGATCACCAGCAGGGGTAATCCTGACGAATTCGATTACAGGTTCTATATGGAGACACAGCATATAAAGTATTATGCTTTCACTGACAGTCATGATATCATAAGTCAAATAAAACCTGAGAAACGCAGACTAATTCACAGGGCTTTGATAACCAGGGAAAAGATCATAGGGATGTACAGGGAAAGAGGGATCTCCGGCGATACGCTTGCTCTTGTTGCGGCAATAACCCTTGGTCAGAAGAATATGCTTGATCCCGAGCAGAAACAGCATTTTATAAAGGCAGGAGTCATGCATATTATGGCAGTATCGGGACTGCATGCAGTGATCCTGAGCCTGTTCATATTCAACATTTTGTTCTTTCTGAAAAAGCGGTTCAATATTGTGAGAGTGACCTTAACAATACTTTTCCTGTGGGCTTTTGCATTTGTCACGGGGCTTACACCTTCTGTTCTCAGGGCGACACTAATGTTCACATTTCTGCAGGCAGGGAATATTATGAGAAGGCCGGTTAACGGGATCAACTCTGTCATGGCGTCAGCATTTGTCCTTATTCTCATAAAACCTTCGGTGATATTTGAAGCCGGATTCCTGCTGTCATACTCGGCAGTCATTTTCATAATCAGCTTTTACCGCGATCTTTATTTCAGGATCCAGTTAAAGCACCGTTTACCCGACCTGGTCTGGCAGTCGGCTGCAGTGACTCTTGTTGCCCAGGCCGGAACTCTGCCTCTTACCATTATGCTGTTCAACAGATTTCCGACGTGGTTTCTCCTTTCCAATATCATAATTGTACCACTTTCATCGATAGTTGTAATAACAGGATGTCTTGTGCCCCTTCTGTTCCCGGTTGCCTTCATTTCTCAGATTCTCGCAAAGATGCTGGGCTTTCTTGCCGGGCTGACAGAATGGCTGACTGAAATGGCTTCCTCAATGCCATTATCAACAATTGAGAATATAGGTATGACGCCATGGGAATGCATTCTGCTATACCTGGTTATTTTCCTGTCTGCAGTCTTTCTCCTGAGGAGGGGT
>JADDYF010000444.1 GCA_015712185.1 Bacteroidales bacterium | reverse complement strand
ATTTCTATGTTTAATACATGATTTTTGTTGAGATTTAATACCTGCTCCTTCTTTTCGTATCCAATGCAGCTATAACGTATTGTATAAGTACCTGCAGGCAGCGACAATGAATAAAAGCCATAAGAATTTGTTGCAATGCCTTTACCAGGCTCAACAACCAAAACTGTCACACCGATAAGGTCCTCTCCTGTTTCAGCATCGGTGATTTCTCCGCTGAGAGTATAATGTTGCTGACCAAATGTCAATAAAGGGAAAAATGAAAAGAAAACAAGTAACTTTTTCATTCTGCAGGATTTAAAATAAGTGCATCCCTTATTGTTTCCTGAAATACTATTGATTTAAATCGAACCGGTAATTTCCTTATCATGATTTGCAGAGTTCTGATCAAACTTAACAAAAATCTATATGAAAAACAACCTATCAGGAACTTATTCTGTTAACAATCAATATGCTAATAATCATGAAGTATCATTTATTCCAGTGAATTTAAAAAATCTTTATAATTCACTGTGAACTGGCAGAACAAACAAACGAAGAACACACGAAGTAAGAATTAAGAACCAAAAGCGTGAAAACTCAGTGTTAAACTGTGGTAGAAAAAAATTTCATGATGAAGTTTCTTTTAAAATAATTATATCTTACTTTCGTTAAAGTTTATAATGGAAAATGCTGATTTCTTTCCGAACTAATAAGTTAATATTATGAATCACAATGGTTTAAGATTTATATTAATAATAGTAATAATAGTTGTTTCAATTCCGGCCGGGATGGGTCAGACCACTATGCCGGAAATGCTTGAAAATGGCACTCTCCCGGAACAGATGAACTATCTTCAGGAGAAAACGAGGATCTATGAATTCTACCGGGCGATAAGGGAAGATATGTTCCAGAAGATAAAGAAAAACGCACTGGATTCTCTCTCATCAGCTAAAAAAGAGATTGCAAAACTTATAATTCTTAGTACGCAATTAAACAGCACCATTGATTCACTCAATTCTTCACTTGAAACGACCAATAACAAGCTTGATGAGGTCACACGTACCAAGAACAGTATCAGGGTATTAGGTATGGAGGTTAACAAATTCGGATACAATACCGTTAGGTGGATCATTGTAGCGGGACTTGCAACTCTGCTTGTAATGGGATTCCTGGCATTTAAACGCAACCTGATTGTCACAAAAAATATCCGTAAAGATCTTGATGATCTCAAAACCGAATTTGAAGCCTACCGCAAGTCATCCCGCGAGGCAAGGGAGAAGATGTCGATGGATCATTTTAATGAACTTAAGCGGTTGAGGGGAAAATAAGCGGAGAGCGTAGAGCGGAGAGCGTAGAGCGGTGAGCGTAGAGCGGTGAGTTGTGAGCTGTAAGTTGTGAGCGGTGAGTTGTGAGCGGTGAGTTGTGAGTGGTAAGTGATGAGAGTGAATGGAGAGTGCGAATTCTAAGTTATGGACCAAGAGGGAAGGGCTTTTGGGATATAATTCATATTTTTGCATAGAACTGACTTTTTGAAGAAGATATAAGCATTTGGTTAAATGGAACTACCAGAGAGGAATAAACTATTCAGGCAGATTATGTGGGATTATAATATCCCTGTAGCTGATATTGAAGCACTCTTATCGGGAAGTAATAATAAGGCTGGTCATTATAACCGCAGTACACTCTTTCAGAAGATTCTTGAATCATATTCATGGTTTACGATCTTAAATGTTTTTACACCTGATGAAATAAAGAGTTTATTGACTGAAGACGTTATAAGGGGACTCAGAACTCCCTCCCTAAAGAAAAAATATGAATTCGTTAAAAAAAGACTACAGGAAATTATACCATATACAGGATAAGTTTTTAAGCTGGTGGGGAAATCTCGGGTTACCCTTTTATTTAACCGGCGGAACAGCCCTTGGACGTTTTTATTTGAACCATCGTTGCAGCGAAGATCTTGATTTCTTTGTTAACAGAGATCCCTTTTTCCCCAGGTATATTGAAGAAATAAAGAATGCGATAGAAAGGCATTTCAGAGTCAATCTTCAACAGGCGCTTTTTACAGACGACTTTTCACGTATTTTTATTACGGAAGATGACCTGAGCCTGAAGATTGAATTTGTAAATGATGTCAGCTACAGGTCAGGCAATACGGTATCATATTACTTTGGACTGCTGGACACCCCACTGAATATTTTATCAAATAAGCTTAATGCCATAATCTCGCGGGACGAACCCAAGGACATTTTCGATATAGTCTATATTGCAGTTAACTATTCTTTTAACTGGCAGGTTGTTTTCGCCGAGGCAAAGCAGAAAGCTGTTATAAACGAAATTGATGTTGAGGAGAGATTATGGAATTTTCCTCTATCACTGCTTGAAAATATTGACTGGAATATTGAATCCGTTGATTTGGATTACTTTAACAGAGCACTTCGAAAAATAGCTGATGATTTCCTGTTAGGCCGTGATAACTCGGTTTGTATAAAAGATAGCCCTATTACTGAGGCTAAACCGTTATAATATT
>JADDYF010000421.1 GCA_015712185.1 Bacteroidales bacterium | reverse complement strand
TTTTACGAATAAGCCCATTAAAGAGGTCTCGAATTTTACCCCTTTTCAGATTATATTAAAGAACTTCAGATGACTAAGATACAGAAATATATAATCATTCTTTGTAATTAACCAATTAGCTGAATGAGTAGAAAATCAAGTAATTAAAAACCCGGCGATGAACCGGGTATATTATTGTTAAATTTATAATTCATTCAAATTATCAAATAGACAAATAATCATATAAATCAATCCCTGACACACCGGACACTAAACCCAACCTCCTTGAAGTCCTGATTACGTCTCACACCTGCGCCATAGTAGATCATGCCACGGCACCATGCGCCTGCCGCACTGTACTCCGTAGCCGACCACCAGTAGCCGTAACTTCCAATGTCACCGAACGCTCCATTGAAGAAGCGATAACCACCAGGAAGGGCTGTAAAACCATTTTCGTTGGTTGCATCAGTGTTGGGACTATCCCAATGGGTTGTGCCGGTTTCTTTAAGCTTCCCGCCGGCAACTTCTGCACCACCCAGATAATCAGTTAATTCTGTCCATTCGGCATCGCTTGGCAAATGCCAGCCTGACGGGCAAACTCCTTGCACACCACTTGGGCTGGCAGTACTGCTTGTTGCTCCTTTCATAGCTGCCGGCCAATTGTATAGCACACCATAAATAGTACAATTGGCTGTGGCAAAGGCTTCTGTTTCATTTATTCCTTCATAACCGTAAACATAATAGTATGGATTTGTTTCTGAGCCTGTACTTGGCTCAATTACACTTGGTAAATACTTTAAGTTCTCTGCCATCCATACTTGGTTGCCTATGGTTACGATTTGATAAACATGACCATCGCGTGAATCTGTAAAGGTATTTCCCGGTTGGGTTTGTGGTTTATAAAAGATAATACTGTCTATCTGTGTGTTTAGATTGTATTTCCCTACCACGTTCCCATTTTTCATTACATACAGGGTGTCGTTTTGTGCATGTATGGTAAACGCAAGAACTAACATAATTACTGTTAAGAATATACTTTTATTCATTGTTCAATCCTCCCTGGTTATTAATATTTCAAAAATTTATGTATCAGAACAACCCTTCCATCAATTAAACGGCATAAATATATGCCCTTTGGTAAAGAAGTGATATTAATATCTGTCTGGTTTGTTCCTGCTTGGATATTAATAATATTCCGGTAAACTGTTTTCCCATCCAAAGTCATTACTTCAAATTGTATTGCTTCACCTAATGAATTATAGTTCAAAGTCAGAATATCCTGCACTGGATTTGGGAACAAAGCCAGAAATTCGGGTTTTTTATTTTCCAAAGGATAATCACCTGTTGATAAATCTGTGAAATTTACATAACGAATATCTGTTAAAGCAAACGTTTCGGGATTGCCATCATGGCCGTTTACCATCATATTCCCACCAGAGAAAGCTAATTGCCTGATGTCCTTAATTGCAAAAATGATTTTTGTACCACTCTTCTCCTTAAAATACATCATTTGAGCATGTCCTGTCATACCCAAACTAAAAAGTAATAATGCAATAAATCTTGCCTTTTTTATCATGTTTGTTGGATGTTAGAGTAAATTGATTTAGAGTAAATTATGACAATACAATGCCAAAGTCAAGTGAATTTTGACAAATAGTTATTGATTAATATCTGAACTTTAGAAATAAGCATTATTTGAGATTGAATCAATTGGAATATGCATAACTACTAAAAGTTAGATTAGCCTAGATTCAATAATTTAATCCTTTTTATTTGGTCCGGTATTTACAGCGATCATTTCCATACTCAAGAGACTTGTTTTCACTCGGTCACCCTCTTATCAGGAAATTTAAAAATCTTAAAGGGACAGCGTGGATTACCAGTATCATGAACATAGTAATTCAAAATCTTGTTACACTATTCGAGACCCTTCTCTAATCTTGTTACCCTATTATACATCTCAATTTTTTGGTTTTGAAATGCATCTTTAACCTGTATTAATTCACTACTCAGCGTTTAGAAAAAGCTAAAGCTTTTTATCTTCCATCCAATATCCAAGTAAAGTGGACGGATGGACAACATTAAAGAATATCTAAAACAGAAGGATAAGCAGGATTATCGCTATATTAGCTCGTCCTGACTTAATCAGTTTAAATGAAAACAAATGCCCAGCATAAGTTTCTTAGTGAGATTACCAAACCAAAGGTTTTTATTATTCGAGATTTATACGTTCCTTGTAGGCAAAGAGAAATCAATAATTTTACAGGTGAAACCGAAATAATTGAAAAAAAGAGGAATATATTAGATTCGGGGAATTTACAGAAGAAGGATTCCCATGGGCAAACACCTATTTCCCATTCCTGTTAAAACTCGGAAACGATTTTCTTCCTGAGGTTGAAGCAAATAGCTATTATCAATCTGTCAATTACAGTATATACCTATCAGATCTTAGAGCAACTCTGGAAAAACTGCTGCATGATTCTCTTGAGGATTTTCATGGCTTAAGTCGGTATAAATATTTTACCGAAATTGTTCATGTAGACTTCGTGCAAGTTGATCATCATTAATACCTTTTATACGACCTGACGAACTTCAGTTATGAATCGCTTTACTTAGGATCCTGATATAGCTT
>JADDYF010000409.1 GCA_015712185.1 Bacteroidales bacterium | reverse complement strand
CATATTCCTGACTTTTTATCCCTCACTTTCAGCAGTGCGATGCAGGTCTTCTGAAGAATTGAAATCAGGTCGTTCCTGTCGGGATGATCTGCAGGAAGATATTCGAGAATATCGAGTATTGCCATTGTATACCAGCCCATGGCACGGCTCCACGGGTAGTGAGACTTTCCGGTCTGCGGATCACACCATTTCTGCTGACGGCTCTCATCCCATGCATGCATAAGCAGACCTGATGCCGGATCGAGAGTCTTTTCGTAGATCATCTTTGTTTGGGTTGTGGCAACATCGTACCATTTCGGGGCATTAAACTCCCTTGCATACTGAACCATGTAGGTTGATCCCATGAAGATCCCGTCGAGCCACATCTGCCATGGGTAGATGTTCTTATGCCAGTAACCGCCCGACCTGGTTTTCGGATGCGTCTTTAGCTGCTCTATAAAGTTGTCAAGCGCCTTTTTATACTTCTCCTGCGGATTTCTTCTGTAAACCGTTATTACATTCCTTCCGGGGAAGATCCTGTCGAGATTATATTCCTTCAGCCTGTAATCGGTGACAGAACCATCGGGATGTACGAAATAGTCCACCCAGTCTTCCATATATTCTGAATATTTCTTATCAATATTCCCGAGCCTGTCTATTGCCATTCCGAGGAATGCCACATCATAAGCCCATTTGGGTTTTCTGTCGACATAAAATATGAGGCTGTCGGATATTGTCATTACTGTATTGGCCATTCTCACGGACCACTTTCCGGCTGAAGGGGCGGAAGGTTTGTTTTTCTGGCCTCCCTGGCCGCATGCCATCACAGGAAGAAGGATAAGAACTATTAATAATCTTTTCATTTCGTGAAAATTTATACAATTTTAAGATTTTAATCAGATATAAAAAAGAGGCCCGTTTCCGGGTCTCTTTTAAAGGCAACCGAAGCAGTATAGCATCCCGGTCTTACCTTTTTCTCTCTACCTGATAACCTAGTAACCTGCGTTCTGCCAGAATCCATCCGGATCCTCTCCGTCTGTCCTGTTTGTCACAGCGTCAAGCTGCGGCTGCGGGATTGGACGGAGGACATGGAATGCTTTTATATTAGCTGCTGCACTACCATTGTAAAGCTGTATTCTCTCAATAAGTTTGCCTGTCCTCTTCAGATCAAACCATCTCTGCTGCTCGCCGCATAATTCCCTTGCCCTTTCATCGAGTATAAGGTTGATATCTTTTGCCGTGACCTGGGCTTCCTCGCCGGCAGACAGGACATTTGACTGTCCCGCGATTGCCCGGGCTGTCCGCAGGTCATTTAGTTTCGTAATTGCATTTGCAGACTGGTTTGCCATCATATATCCCTCTGCAGCTATAAGATACATCTCTGAAAGACGGAAAACAAATACATCCCTGTCGCCAAGATCCCTGATTATACTGCCGTTGAGATCATCAAACTTCTTCAGCTGGATATACATTCTGTTTCCCTTGAAGTTTTCGTTCCCTGCTGTTCCGGTAGCTATTGTCGGCAATGTTCCGGCGGCATTCTGGTATAATGGTTTAACTGTGCTGTTCCCGACATCGGTCCGTGAAAACAATACATATCTGTTTGCCGCCCTGGCGATCTGATTTGCCGTGACAGTCTTCTTTGAAAGGTATATTGCTGTGTCTCTCATATTTATATAGGCAGAGGGTGGTGTAACACCGCCTGCAAATGCAGTCTGGAGCACAGGAGCAATATAATATACATCCCTGAATGATGCCTGGTATCTCTGATCGGTTGCATCGTTGAAAAGGTCCAGAAGGTAACCCGAAGGAACATACCTTGTAAATCCCTTACTATATGCCTGGTAGCTCGTCCCGAGGTTATATGAGACACCTGCATAATTAAGGATCTTGTTAGCCTCTGTGTCTGTCCGCTTGAATACAGTGGTCAGTCCCGGAACTGAATTCCAGACACCCACATACATCAGGTGGGAGGCATTACCGCCGAGTGTATTTGCGGCATTCCTGAGTATCATCTGCGACCATGTCATCTGATTCCCCGATGCATCCAGCTTTAGCCGTTTTGCAAGGATGTTATTTTCGAGAATATCAGAGTAATCGACCCACCATATCACTTCCTTATTCACTATTCCGTTTTCATTGGCGGCATTCCAGCAATCAGCGTAGTTTGCGTAGAATGACAGCCCGCTTCCTGAAATAACTTCCTCAGCCGTGGCGGCTGCACTTAAATATGCCGTATTATCGCTGAATTTGGATGCTTTATAAAGCAGTATACGTGCCTTTATGGCTTTCGCAGCCCAAAGGTTGATATGGCCGGTCTTGGTTGTCTTCCCTGCAAGACGCGTAATAGCGTCATCGATATCTGAAAGCATAAACGCATAGATATCTGCTTCAGAATCCCGTCTGGCAACTGTTGAAACATTATTAACTGCCTCTTCATTGATCTGAACAGGTCCCCATGTTTCCACGAGGTGCCAGTAGTAGAAGGCGCGAAGCGCTTTCAGCTCACCCAGGTAAGCATTTTTATCGGCAGCGCTGAGAATATTATCGGGTACAAGCGGAATGTTCTTAAGTCCGGTATTGACTGTATTGACAGCCGTATAGAACATTTCCCAGTATTCATCGAAGCAGGCGTTCATTGTCTCCCTGGTGCTTGTGGCCACCTGAGGGGTTATTCCGGAATAGTCGATAAGGACCTTTTGTCTGTTATCATAACCTGTAAGCCAGGTATCTGTTCCGCCTTCGCTTAATCCTATAGCTGCTTCCTTACCGTACCATCCGCGAAGGTACGAGTAGCTTGCTGCGACAAGTCCATCCAGCCCTGATTTTGTCGAATAGATCACATCCTCGGTTGCTCCTGTCTTGTTCTCTTCGAGAAGATAGTCCTTGCACGATATGCCTGCTATCATTATGACAGCAAAGAGAGCTATGATATTTTTTAATCCAGTTTTCATTGGTGTACAATTTTAAAAGTTAAAACTCGAGGTTAATGCCAAAAACCATCTGTTTGGCCAGAGGATTTGAGATTGCTCCTCCCCTTTCAGGATCATAGTTGTCGAGGTTACTGAACGTGAAATAGTTCTGGAGCGAGCCATATATCCTCAAATTTGAAACCCTGATCCTTGATATGAGTGTCTCCGGCAGGGAATACCCCAGCGTAACTTCTCTGATCTTAAAGAAAGATGCATTTTCGAAACCCACTGCAGGCATATCGTTCTGCGATACGATACCGGGCCTCGGGAACTTTCCATCCTGATTTTCGGGAGTCCAGAAATCCACTGCAGGTGATCCATCCTGTTCAGTAGGCTTGTAAGCAAGGTTATAATCATACCTTATCCACTGTCCGATACGCGTATACATCAGTGCTGAAAGAGTCAGACCTTTATACGTCAGAGTGTTATTCCATCCGGCAACGAATTTTGGACTTTTATTGTACAATCGTTTATCAAATTCATTTATTACCTGGTCTTTCTTAATGTCGACAATCTTAACATCACCGGGAACCTTTCCAAAGACCAGTGCTTCTTCAGCTTCATCAATACCCCAGCAGCCGTCGGCCTCAAAATTATAGAAGGCGCGCACAGGCTGGCCAACAACAAGTGCCTCATCCGGTTTTGAAACATCCTGTGTCTCACCGCTGGCAAGCGAAACGATCTTGTCGCGGTTCATCGAGAATGTAAGGTCGGTAAGCCAGCTGAAATCCCTTGTTTCAATTACTCTAAGGCTCAGGGCAGTTTCCAGTCCTCTGTTCTCTGTTTCGCCTACGTTTTCAATAACCTGCGGGTAGACTGATGAAGCCGGAAGTCCCTTATAAAGAAGAAGATCGCTTGTTTGTGAATAGTACAGATCGATAGTTGCGGTTATCCTTTCCCTTAGCAAGGTAAAATCCAGACCCACGTCATAAGTTGTTGTCGTCTCCCACGTAAGATCAGGATTGCCCAGGTTAGCGGGGACCTGTCCCTGGATCAGCGTTGATCCGAAAGTATAAGGTATTTTCTCCTGTCCGAGAAGAGTCAGAGTCTTATAAGGATCTATAGCAGCGTTACCTGCCTTACCCCAGCTCAGCCTCAGCTTCAGGTTGTTCACCAGGTCTATGTCCTTAAGGAACGGCTCCTCGGATATTACCCAGGCGGCTGCAACAGAAGGAAAGTAGCCCCATTTGTTACCTGCGGCGAGCACCGACGAACCATCCGCCCGCAGGGTTGCTGTCAGCAAATACTTGTTCAGAAGCTTATAGTTGATCCTTCCGAAAAACGAGAGCAGATTGCTCTTCGTATAAGTATTTGTAATAGTGCGGCCTGTAGGCGGGATAAATGAAAGATCGTAAAATGAATTGACAATATAATGGTCAAAACCAGCTATTCCTGAGAGGCCATGGGATTCAAACAGGTTCTGTTTGGCGCTCTGGCCGGCAAGGAGCTGAAGGTCGTGCTTCCCGTCAATATTCAAGGAGTAGTTAAGAGTATTTTCAAAAGTGTAGCCAAACGACTCGGAGTTGAGCGCTGAGAATGATGACCCTCGCCCAAACTGGTAATTGGAAGT
>JADDYF010000418.1 GCA_015712185.1 Bacteroidales bacterium | reverse complement strand
TCAGATGAAACAGCCTCCACAGCCCAGATATTGAATTTATCCCTGTATTCACTGAAGGGTGCTTCCTTAAAAAGTATGTCGGTCAGTTTTCTGACATCGTCGCGGAATTTCCCCATCTCATCAGCTCTGTATCCTTCAGCAATGAAGGCCAGGTCCACACTGGTTGCCGGGCTGCCTGTGCCGTATATTTTTGACGATCTACCATCCAATGGCTTCTCCCTCCTGATAAAATAATCGAGCGGATCAATAAGAGTCTCATATAGTTTTGTAAAATTTCCATTGCGTTCCCGTAAGCTAAGAACGAATCTGACTTTACTTTTCGGGAATGGCATAGTTGTCACTTCATAGAAACTTCTTTCGATGGTCTTAGCTTCTGCAGTTGTCTGCCATTCCTGGAAAAGTGTGCAGAAACCGCGAGAATATATCAGATTATTCTCCGCAGAATCAAATACTTCATATTTAAAATTACCGTAATCAAACGGATCAATAAGATTGGTCCTCGATCCTCCCCAGAAAGGTTCTTCTTTCATTGCTGCCGGGTAAACGATAGTGTTCCGGCTATTCCCGGCAAAAATAAAATCGAGTCGGAGCACTTTATCGGTAAAATACTTGTCAAAGCTGTCCTGTGCCCACGAAGCTGCTGTACAACAGGAAAGAAAGAATAGGATGAATGTTCTCATTATGAATTAGTTTTGATCTGCGAAAAGCAAAGCTATAAATAATCGGTCATTCGGTTTAATAATTTGTATAATTTTGCGACGAATTAGTTAAATAATCTGGAGAATTACTTGACCGTTCACCTTCGCTGTCAGAAACAAATTGAACAAGCAGGTGTTTAAACCAAAAACTTAAATCTTATGGCAGACCTTAATACAAAAATCAGCGATTTTCTCTGGAAGAACCTGAGTGAAAAACATGTCACCGGCAAGAAAGATCCTTTCTGGAATTCTTTAAGCAGGACCGGCACTGAAATATGGCTCGATACCGGCGATATAGAGGAAGCTGAAGCCATCTGGACTGCTGAGATGAGTGCCCTGACGACAAACAATACTCTTCTGAACAAAGAAATACAGAAAGGAATATATGATGTCTTCATTTCTGAAGCAAAAAGTGTTGTAAGGGATCTTCCTTTGGAGGAAAGGATCAAAGAAATCGCTTTCATTCTGAATGCAAGGCACGGATTAAGGCTCGCTTCAAAATTCGGCGGTATGGTCAGTGTTGAGCTCCATACCGACACTGCGCATGATATCAGGGCGATTGAGTATTACGGGAAACGATTACATGAGATCTGTCCTGATCAGTTCATGGTTAAAGTCCCTTATACTGCTGAAGGCCTTATTGGCGCCCGCCGCCTGAGGGATGCCGGTGTAAGGGTAAACTTTACTCTGGAGTTCAGTGCACGTCAGAATGTAATCGCAACCCGGGTTGCCAGACCCGATTTTGTAAACGTGTTCCTTGGAAGAATAGGAGCATACATGATTGACAATAAGCTCGGTGACGGCTCAGGTGCGGGTGAGATGGCAGTAATTGCCTCACAGAACTGGGTTACCGGATTCTCGGCCAAGAATCCATGGCAGACAAAGCTTATTGCTGCAAGCCTCAGGCATTATAATCAGCTCGAACTGCTTGCCGGAGCCGATGTCTTCACCATACCTCCGAAGGTTGCCGCAGCAGGACGCAAAACATTGAAGGGAAAGTTTAAACCGAAGATGCACGAAAATTATAGTGTAAGCCTTTACTCATCGGCAGACGGAGCCCGGATTGAAAAATTCTGGACAGTTGACGATAAAGTCCTGAATTTTGCGGAACGGCTTGCGGCAAAAGTACCTGCCACAGGTGTTGAGCTGATCCATATTGCACATGAAGAAGGTTGCGACGATATGTTCCCATCGCTGACAAGGGAGGAGAAATCATTTATTGCATCTGACGGCAAGATACCGGTTCATTCAAGATGGGTAAAGCATATTGCGGATGGAAAGATTGCTCCCGATACATTGCTTAATCTTGCAGGACTGGCATCTTTTACTGCAGATCAGAAGGAACTTGACGAAAGGATCCTGGGGATCATTTCCTGACAGAAGCTGAACGCTGCCTCGTTATTTCATAGAGCAGGACTCCTGCTGCAACAGAAACATTTAACGAGCTTATCCTGCCTGATATTGGTATTCTGACCTGCTGGTCAGCCAGTGATAGTAATTCACGGCTGATCCCCTTATCTTCTGATCCCATGACAAGAACTACCGGGCCGGTCATTACCGCTTCTGAAGCAATGACACCCGACTTCTCTGCCGCACAGATAATCCTGAGCCCCGAGTCTTTAAGAAACTCTATTGATCTGACAATGCTTTTCTCGCGGCAGACAGGGAAAGAATGCAAGGCGCCAGCAGAGGTTTTGACAGCATCAGCGGTGATCCTGGCTGAACCTTTCTCGGGTATGATTATGGCATGTGCACCCAGGCAATCAGATGACCTGACTATAGCCCCGAAGTTCCTTACATCTGATACACCGTCGAGGGCGACAACGAGCGGATCCTCGCCTCTTTCAAATATCAGCGGAAGCAGATTGCTGATCTTCTGATATTCAATCACCGACAGCCATGCAAGCACACCCTGGTGATTCTTTCTGGTGACGATTTCAATCCTTTCCAGGGGAACGATCTGATATACAATGTTGTGCTTTCTTACTTCGGTCATGAGTTCATGATAAAGAACTCCCTGAAGCCCCTGCCTGATCAGCAGACGATCGATCTGCTTGCCCGTTCTGATTGCTTCTATGACAGGACGCAAACCAAAAATGCAATCGGATTCCTTTATCATCGGATCAGATATCTTCCGGATTATCAAGGCGGAAAACCATACCCTTTCTCCAGCTTGCTATAGCCTGTTCCCAGAAGGTAACAAGCGATTCGCTCCGGCTGAGGTAATAGTCGTTGTCAGAGAAAATATTGTCTTTCTTCCTGAAATTGAAATAGAGATAATCATCAGTTACCCTGTACCTTGTACCCCATAATGACCTGATGACCGGTTTGCGGTATCCCCATCTTTCACCGTCAGATGTCTTGTAAACCTTGTCGGGAGGTCCGTAGATAATATAGATCATACCTCTTTCACTTCGCCAGCCCTCCTTGTAGGAAGTAAAATAAAAATTCGAATATTGCACTCTTGTATAGAAAATTCTTATCAGCTCACGCGACTTTTCAACATTGCCTCCGCATTTGATCCAGAACTCATCAAGTGCCAGCTTAGGTTTCTGTGCTGAAAGCATCCCGATCATTTCATCTTCAGTTGCAAGGTATGCAAGTGGCGGTATCATCACCTCCGGGGTATTCACAGCCGGGTATGCATTCCCGAAATTGTAAAAAGTAAATCCGTCAGCAATCTTCCGGTCGGTCGAACACAGAAAGACGCCTTCGTTCGGGAACATTATTGGCATTGTATCAGAGTACTGCAATGCAATCAGGGTATCAGGTTCGTAATCAAGTGTTTTTTCAGGAAGGAGCATTGACGGCGGATAGGGAACTTCACTGAAAGGTTTGTAAAATGACACGAACAGGCTGTCGGGAGGTGTCCTGAGATATACCAGGTTGACATATTCGTCAGCTTTGAGTACAGGATCAAACAGGTCGTTCTTCCGGAAATGTCCCTGTGCCCTGAAATTGTATTTATTGGCATAGGTGAGAGTATTAAAAGGAACAAAAGCCTGGACTACCTGGAGCCTTATCCTGTCAAGGATCTTCACCTCTGCCACGTAATCAAATCCATGGGCTACTTTAAGAGGGATATTGTACACATATTCAAGGTTTCCTTCTTCTTTTACGATATTGATATTATAATAAGCCGTGTCAGCAAGGACCCTTCCCTGGCTTGTATTATAGAGCTTGACAGTAATAAGCAGCATTGCCATCGGGATACCCTGCGGATTTGCTTCGGAAAAATGGAGCTCGCTTGTAAAGAACTTCACGGCGAGGGTTGTCAGCTCGTCTGACTGATTGGTGATGTTATACCGGGGATTTATCGGATTTTTAGTTGGATTGTACAGATATGAAAGATCTTTGGGATCAAAGGCAGTCTGGGATGTCCTGCAGGAAATTGCTATAATACAGACCAGACCTGCTGAAACCAGCAGGTATATAACTTTTTTGGAGAAAAACATCTTCATGCTCAAAATTAATTAACTTTTTTTTACTGAGCTCTTTTTCCACTCAAGTTTGATCCTGCACAGCTCCCTGTTGTCAACAGGCCTGATAACCGAATGGTTGAATACATAACCGTCATTCATGTCATTTGTTGTCCTGATGATTATCTCCTCATTATACAATGATTCGGCAAGATAGTTTATTTCTGCCGCTGACGGAGAATGATTCATGATGAATCCGGGATCGTAAGTGTCTGTTGCCCATTTCAGATATGTTACATTGTTGGTATGAAGGTTTACATCCAGATCGCTCGGACGGATCCTCAGGGGAGATGTTGAAA
>JADDYF010000390.1 GCA_015712185.1 Bacteroidales bacterium | reverse complement strand
GCTTCTCCAAGGCAGATTGCTATATCTTCAATAAGATGGTGTGCGTCTACGTCTGTATCACCCCCGGCAATGATGTCAAGATCTACATTGCCATGTACAGCGATCTGTGTAAGCATATGATCGAAAAAACCTATTCCGGTCCTGATCCTGTTCTTCCCTGTACCGTCGAGGTTGAGAGTGATAGTGATGTTTGTCTCTTTCGTCTTTCTCTCCACTGACGATGTCCGGGGAATGGATATCAGATACCTCGATATTTCATGCCAGTCTGTCGTGGACACTACTGCGTCGGCTGAACGATTTTCACTGAAGAAGATAGCCTTGCATCCGAGGTTCTTTGCAAGCTCAATATCCGTGATCCTGTCGCCGATCACAAACGAATTCTTCAGATCGATACCTTTTGCCAGGTACCTTACAAGCATAGCTGTACCTGGCTTACGTGTCGGAACATTTTCCTCGGGGAGGCTCCTGTCAATGAAAACCTCTGCGAACTCGACTTCCTCATCCTTCAGGATCTGCAGCATTTTATTATGTCCTGGCCAGAATGTCTCCTCCGGAAAGGATGGTGTACCGAGTCCATCCTGGTTAGTTACCATCACCAGCTCGAAATCAGTTTCTTTGGCAATTTTTGAAAGGCCTGTTATTGCCCCCGGAATAAACCTGAACTTCTCAATACTGTCAACCTGTTTATCTTCCGGTTCTGTGATGATGGTGCCATCCCTGTCGATGAAGAGTACCTTTTTCATAAAGCAATTGATTTTAATGCCCCGATCAGCTTATTGTTCTCATATTCCGTACCGATAGTGATCCTGAGACAGTTATCGACCAGGTTGCTGCGGTTCCTTACAATTATTCCTTTTTTGACGAGGGCCTGGTAAATAAAGCCTGCATCTTTTACCCTGACAAGAAGGAAGTTGGCATCTGATGGAAATACCTTTTCGGTATATGGTAATTTTTGCAATGCTGCAGCAAGCCTGCCTCTTTCACTCTTAATTTTCTTTACCTGCCGGTGATACTCGCCGGTTTTACCGAGTTTCTTAAGCACCGCTTTCTGGTTGATGGTGCTGATGTTATAAGGTGGTTTTATTTTGTTGAAGTATCGAACTATTTCCGGATTAGTGAATGCCATTCCAACCCTTGCAGAAGCCATGCCGAATGCTTTGCTGAAAGTCTGCATCACAATCAGGTTATTGAAACTGGTTATCCTGTCGATTAATGAAGGCTGGCCGGCAAAATCAATATATGCTTCGTCGACCAGAACTATTCCGTCAAAGTTCACAATTATCTGTTCAAGAACGTTTCTGTCAAAACAGTTCCCGGTTGGATTATTCGGCGAACAGATCAGTATTAATTTAACCGCTCCGTCTGACAACCATGGAATTACATCTTCGAAGCTTATCTGAAAATCCCTGGTGAGAGGAATTTTTATAATTGAGACGTCATTTACCGTGGCTGATACTTCATACATACCGTATGATGGAGAAAAGGTAAGGGCTTTGTCAACACCCGGCTTGCAGAGAATCCTGAAACTCAGATCAATTATCTCATCGCTCCCGTTACCGAGAAATATCATGTCATCGGGTACCTCTTTGATCTGGCTTATTGCGGCTTTCAGCTCTTTCTGGAAGGGATCCGGATATCGGTTCAGCAATCCATAAGGATTCTCATTGGCATCAAGAAATATCCCCTCCCTGCCATGATAGTCATCTCTTGCAGAAGAGTAGGGCTTCAGTGACTTTACATTTTCTCTCACCAGCTTATTCAGGTCGAACATTGGCTATACTTTTTAATCGGATATCCACAGAATTTTTGTGACCGGCAAGAAGCTCTGCTTCTGCCATCAATCCAACAGCTGGCCCCAGGTTTTCAATTCCTTTCCTTGTCAGTTCCTGGAAAGTGATCTTTCTAAGGAAGCTGTCAGTCGAAACGCCGCTGAAGCTCCTGGCAAATCCATTGGTAGGAAGAGTATGATTTGTTCCTGAAGCATAATCACCGGCGCTTTCACAGCTGTATTCTCCCAGAAAAACAGATCCTGCATTCTCTACATTTTCTGCAGTCCTCATCGAGTCTGATGTATTAATAATAAGGTGTTCGGGTGCATACATGTTACTGAAGAGGACACAATCGTCGATTGACCTGAGAATAATGATCATGCTGTTTTCCATTGCTTTAATTGCAATTTCCTTTCTTGGCAGAGAAAGAATCTGCTTTTTGACTTCATTTCCGGTTTTTTCTGCCAGCTGCATGTCGTTTGTAAGCAGTATAACCTGACTGTCAGTTCCATGTTCTGCTTGTGAGAGCAGGTCAGAGGCGATAAATGCAGGATCAGACGTTCTGCCGGCAATGACCAGCAGTTCACTCGGGCCGGCATGCATATCTATTGAAATGCCTTCGCGTTGTACCATTTCCTTGGCTTTGGTGACATACTGGTTACCTGGCCCAAAGATCTTATATACACCGGGAATGCTTTCAGTGCCGTAGGCCATTGCTGCAATTGCCTGTGCTCCGCCTGTTCTGAATATATCTGTTACCCCGGTAATAAGGGCTGCATATAATATCAGGGGATTTATTTTTCCTTCCCGGTCAGGGGGAGTACAGAGAATTACCTCCCTGCAGCCAGCAATTTTTGCTGGTATTGCCAGCATCAGCACAGTTGAAAAAAGCGGAGCGCTTCCTCCTGGTATATAAAGTCCTACTTTTTCAATTGCCACATTCTTCCTCCAGCACCGTACACCTTCGGATGTTTCTGTGATGGGTTCTTTAATAAGCTGTGCAGTGTGGAATTTCTCAATGTTGTTCTCAGCGATCTGAATTGCCTGTTTAAGGTTGTCAGGGATTTGGCCCGCTGACCGGCGTATTTCTGATACAGGAACCCTGAGATCCTGGAGTGTCACACCATCGAATTCTTTTTCATAGCCGAAGACCGCTTTGTCGCCTTCCGACTTCACGCGGCTGAGAATTGCAGCTACAACGTCATCCAGTTGCGATCTGTCCATCACAGGGCGCTTACAGAGCTCAACCCAGGCTTCTTTTTCAGGAAACAAAATAGTTTTCATCACACGACCAGTTTTTCTATTGGAATTACCAGTATCCCCTGCGCACCTGCATTCTTCAGCTGGTTTATCCTTTCCCAGAACTCATCCTCCTTTACGACAGAATGCAGACTGCACCATCCTTTTTCGGCCAGGGGAAGAATGGTTGGGCTCTTTATCCCCGGAAGGATCCTGCATATCTTCTCAATTGCGGATTCCGGTGCATTCAGGAGGATATATTTATTCTCCTTGGCATTCTTGACCGCCCTGATCCTGAAGAGCAGCTTGTCAAGTATCTCCCCTTTATCCTTGCTCAGGTTTTTATTCGAAATCAGCACAGCCTGGCTTTTAAGCACTGTTTCAACCTCACGCAGGCCGTTGGTGAGAAGTGTGCTGCCCGAGCTGACAATATCGCAAACAGCATCGGCGAGTCCAATACCGGGTGCAATCTCAACACTGCCGCTAATCTCCTCAATTTCAGCTTTGATCCTGTTCTTCCTGAAGTAATCGGAGAGCAGTTTTGTATAGCTGGTAGCCACTTTCTTTTTCGTGAAATATGACGGTCCGGGATACTCTTCATCCTTTGGTATGGCCAGACTAAGCCTGCACTGTGCAAAGCCAAGCTTCTCGACGATTTTCACATCCTTGTCTTTTTCGTATACCATGTTTTCCCCAAGGATGCCGATATCGGCAACCTGCTGTTCAACATACTGCGGTATATCATCGTCCCTGAGAAACAGGATCTCCACCGGGAAATTAACGGCTTTTGTTTTAAGGACGCCACTCCCGTTGAAGAATTTTATTCCGCATTCTTCAAGCAGCTTACGGGAGCTTTCGCTCAACCTTCCGCTCTTCTGTATCGCAATTTTCAGCATATTCATCTTTTAATAAATTAAAAACCCGCCTGGATTTCTCAGACGGGTCTATGATATTCATAAAATACATTCATATCAATTCATTCTCGCCTGAGAGCAAGTATGAAAATGATGGTGATGTGACATTTTACAGGTCATTGCTTAAGATTGTTAACACAAAGGTACAATAATTAATCAATATTGCAAAAAGATCAAAAAGAATC
>JADDYF010000339.1 GCA_015712185.1 Bacteroidales bacterium | reverse complement strand
GGTTTCAATTTTAAGATAAGGATGTGATATTGAAAAAAATACTGAAAAAGTGAGGCTAAAGTTTAAAGAGGTGGTAAATTGCCACCTCTTTTTCCAACATATTATTGTATTGGTTCCGACTGTAATTCCTGTATATGAATCCTGTTTTTTTTGAAGATCAGGCTGCACTCAGAAGTTGGTTTGAAAAGAACCACCTCAATGAGACCGAGCTTCTGGTTGGTTATTATACAGTCAAAAGCAAACGAAAGTCGATTTCCTGGAGTCAATCCGTTGATGAGGCCATTTGTTTTGGATGGATAGATGGTATTCGGAAATCCATTGATGAGGAAAGCTATTGTATCCGTTTCACCCCCAGGAGGCCCGGAAGCAACTGGAGCAAGGTTAATATCATGAAAGCGGAAAAACTTATTATGCTGGGACTCATGCATCCTGCAGGCATAGAAGCTTATGCAAAAAGAAAAAAAACCGATCCTGGAATTTACAGTTATGAAACAGCTAATTCGGTAACGCTGGACATCAGCTTGTTGAAACTTTTTCGGCAAAATTCACGAGCATGGGAATATTTCCAGACTGAAACACCCTCATACCGTAAAATAACGATCCGCTGGATCATGAGTGGTAAACAGGAAGCCACCCGCCTGAACCGTTGCAATGAACTCATTTCCTCGTGTGAAAAAGGTGAAAGAATAAAAGCGATGAGGCGGGGTTCAAAATAAGCTGGCCCCTGGTATTCATTCCTCCAATATGTCCGGTTTATTTTGAGATTGTCAGCTTACTGATGCCAATTAGCTGGTCATGGCTTATCAATCTCAAAATATAAAGTCCATCGGGATAACTGTCCACCGCTATTTCAGTTTTTTGCGTTCCTGAAGGAATCTGTTTTATCAATGCAAGCCCTCCCAGGTTATTAAAAAGCTCAAGGGTTATGTCTTCGGTGGTTGCCTGAAAGAACTCAATATAGGCTGTTCTTTCAGCAGGATTAGGATATACCAGAAAAGGTTTTCCTGTCCGTGGACCGGGCAGATAATCATTGCCTGTGTCGACGAATTCGCCGATAACAGCAAGAGCTGCCTGGTAAATCTCTTTTGTGGATTCATCCTGAACGAAAGCAACTATCCTTAACTCGTTCTTATCATAAACATGCTGCATATCCCAGGTCTGAATAACAGACCGGGATTCATCCTTCTTCCATTCCTGGTAAAAGGTCGTACCTGCTGCATCGGGCAACATGGCTTTCACAACGCTTTCAAAAGAAGTTTCACCATTATTGCCTGTTTCTGAGGTGATGACGCGTTCTATCACGGCAATACGCACGGTAAGCTGGGTTGCAGGTATGTTTTGAAGGGCAAATACCTGAGCTTCGACGTTCAGGATATTACCGATTACCTTAGACTTCAGGTTGATCCAAAACTTACTGTCATATAATGATTCGATCAGCACTGCATTGGGATTAAACTTTAAAATCTCATGATCGAAACGGTAAGATGGTTTTGATCCGCCGTTCAGTATGGTGTAAGGTACATCGGGCAGACCGTAATAGATCACGCGGGCTTCGGGCACTGAAGGATTTTGCTGATTGAATGGATCTGCGCCGGGGAAAGAGGTGTGGTACTGCAGATCAATAATGTTCAGTTCATTCTGGTCAGATAAATTGTTAACCAGGATATTGACAGAATCACAGGATTCATCTGATGCGTTGGTGAAATGCTCCAGCAATACTGTACGGTTACGTTCACCGATCCAGAAGTTATCAAAGGCAAAACCGTTGTTGTCTCTTGCTGTACCGTCGGAACCATAAGCAATCCGGAACTGAACTTCGGATTTATTCTTCAGCAAATCGAGGGAATGCCTTGCCTCTTTCCACTCAGCATCATTACCTGTATTATTAAAATTAGACCATCCCAGGAATTGATCACCCGGTTTACCATCTATCTGGTAATCGTTGTACCAGCGAATGCCGTCATCCAGTTCTCCCAATACCTTCCAGGTTTTACTGCTATCCGCACTATACAGGACAGTTGCCCCGTCGCGGTCGATGTTAAATGATCTCCAGATATCCATTTTAAGCATCGGCCTTTTGGTATCGGTGAAATCATAGCAGGGGCTGGTTATCCAGGATTGTTCACGGGGTGCGCTGGTACCGGGTATATAAGTGTACCAGCATTTATCACCGGTAAAACCCTTGGTTGGATTTCCCAGAAGCCAGCTGTTGATTGCAGTTCCGGGAGCATTCTCACTCTGCCATTCTATCGGGCTATCAGCAAAATCTTCAAAACGGATCCGGTCAGCAAGTGCCAATGTAGGTTTCAGGTTAAATTCTTTGGTAACTGTATCAACGCACCCGAAAGAAGATTGTATCTTCAATTCAATTGTATGAATTCCCGCCTGTGGAAAGGTATATGCTATATCCTTTGTAGTATATGGGATATAGCCGGTAGATGTAAAGATTTTCCAATAATAACTTGTATCAGTGAGATTTCCAAAACTCGAAGCGGAGGTGTTCTTTAGTATAATAGCCTTCCCGGCATGATAACACTCGGTTTCCCACCTAAAATCAGCTTTAGGCTTATCGCCGATATCGAATCTACTGTTTACAGAAAGATAAGTTCCGTCGAAATAGGTATATGCAATTGTATAGCCACCAATATCAAGCTGGGACGGATAAATAGTGGCTGTATTGTTATGGTGATCAACCAGTCCGACTCCTCCGCTGAGGGTGAAACTGCCAGTGTTATTGACCAGGTTCACTCCGGTAATTGTAAAAGAACGGTCGTTAGGGCAGTATTTTTTTCGGTTATCCTCAAATTCTATAAAAGCACTTGCCTCAAGTATCCTGACAACTGCAGTATCATATCCATAGCATGAACCTGATGATTCCCTGTAGGCATAAATAATTTTATGTGTCCCGATCGGAAGCAACGAGGGTACAAAATACCAGTTGTGGTTATAGGGGATCAATCCCTGACCTGAAAATGTACCTCCGGAAGGAGTTCCTGAGATTAATACCCATTCGGAAGATTGCTTATTATAAGCAGGTGCAAGTCCTGATAACACCACATCAGGTGCCTGTTCAACCTTGATTTCGGCACTGCCTAATAGGGTACCTTTGCAGTTTTTATCATATACTTCGGTCAGGACATAGGTTCCGGCCTGCTGTACAGCAATACTTTCCGCATTCGAAAGCACATTGGGAATTTCGATTGGAGTTTCCGCATTTCTCCTGTAACTGAATTTCCAGGGGGCAGTACCTGTAAGGGTTACGTTAAGATTAGCGGATGAATATTCGCAAATAGTGGTACTTCCCGAAATATTGCCAGTAGGTAAACTATGTGAACGGACAATTCCTGTCCCGGATATTTTACCTTTGCAAACAGCATCCTGAACACGAGAAAGGGTATAAGTTCCGGACTGGGTTACCTGAAGTGTATAGTTTCTATTGGTAATATTTGTAACTAAAGCAGTATTGGCGCCATTTCTGAGGTATGTGAAACTCCAGGGGCTGGTACCGGATAATACAACCTGAAGGTTAGCTGTCTCGCCGGGGCAGATACTGTCAATACCCGAAATAACAGCCTCGGGGGATGTCCTGTAAGATATTCTTACCGTGCCAGAGCCTGTGGTATCGCCCCGGCAATTGCTTGCATCAGTAAGCGATCTGATTCTGTACAATGTGCTGTTATAGGGCGAAAACACCCTGCCGCTGAAGGCGTAAGGATCTGAAGATACATTCGTATAAGTTGTATCACTGATCAGGGCTCCGTTGGACCTGAGTCTGCTCACAACAAAGGTCCACGGCGCGGTTCCGGCATTAAAGTTCAGTGACAGAGGGGCAGTACTTGTTCCGTCGTTGCATATTTCTGCTGAACCTGATAATACAGCAGTCACTTTTGGAAACATCTGCAAGACCACTGTCGCTGAAGATAAGGTTGCTGGATCTCCGTCATTGTCAGTAAGACTTTTCAAAATATAGGTACCCGGAACTTTTATGTTAATAAGGTATGGAGATGCGGCAATCGCAGTGATTGTGGTATCTTTATTGGATGTGCTGCCCGAACGCGTCAGGACAGCTGTATATGGAGCGACACCTCCCGTGATACTCAGTGTAACAGGTACGGTTGTGCCCGGGCAGAATCGTGCTGTACCGGATAAATTGGCACTAAATGTGCCAATCGGACCAATGATGTTGCTCCATACCGAATCACCCGGTGTTGAACCAACATGTGCTGCAGGGCTGACTCTATACCAAATGTACATACCGGCATCCTGACTTCTCAGGCGATAAGTAGACTCCGAACCAATAATAATACCCG
The DNA here is from genome assembly GCA_015712185.1 of Bacteroidales bacterium. Classification (GTDB taxonomy): domain Bacteria; phylum Bacteroidota; class Bacteroidia; order Bacteroidales; family VadinHA17; genus LD21. The sequence goes on along the minus strand of JADDYF010000339.1, from coordinate 885 downwards.
GACTGGCAGGGGCAGGATTGACAACGTTAGTGCGGTACCAGCGATAAATTGTATTGGTGTTATCCTGCAGGTTCCCTTCGGTATCGAAATATGTAAAATTTGCACTTATGGTCGCACCTGGCATCGTGCTTGGAGCAATGATCTGCACATTGCTGGCAACAGGTGAGTTATTGATATATTTAAAAGCACTCTTAACAGGAATTCCTGCAAGGCCATACTGGTCAACAGGTGTTACTTCAAAGCATATATATCTTGAACCATCTGCTTTTACGGGGCGGTATGCAGTGCTTGTTGCACCGGCAATGGCAACCGCATCCGTTCCGGCTGCGTTTGTGGCCCGGTACCACCTGAACCGGTGTGTTCCGGGTAAATCACCGTCTGGATCAGTAAAAGTGAAAGATCCGGCATTGGTGACACCAATTCGCTGATCCAAAGGAGCAATCGTAACATTGGTGGCAACCGGCGGGTCGTTGACACCAATCACGGTGAATCGGGCCTGGTCATTTGCTGAAGCATTGAGGGGATCACGGGCCGTGAATGTAATAATTTCCGTTCCGTTCCAGTCAGCTGAGGGTGTGGTAATGGTAGCAACATGAGCGGCACTAATAGTAACTGTAATCTGGGCATTACCGGCAGCGGCCCAGGATATCTGATTATCCTGATGATCGGGATCTGTCACATAATTATCGAGATTAATATTGGTAAAAGTTTCGCCCTCGGTAACAGTCTGATCGGGGATATCCGAAACAACAGGAGGATCATTGATACTTGTGACTGTAAAAATGGCATCATCGCCGTCTGAGGCACCCAAGGGATCTGTAGCGGTAAATGTCACAGTCTCTGATCCGTACCAATCCGCGTTGGGTATTGCAATGGTAACAACAT
>JADDYF010000327.1 GCA_015712185.1 Bacteroidales bacterium | reverse complement strand
AAGCCGGTACTGGAATGAATAAATGAAGTTCCCGGGTTCAATGATCCGGTAATTTCCGGAAGGATTATCGTCTGCCCGGATATATGCCTTACTGAAACGGTAGGTCCGGTAGTTATTTCCCAGGGTGAACCTGAAATGAGGTAAGCTATAGTTTAGAGTAAGGCAAAGGTTAGTTTCCCTTAATTCAGATGAAAATGGCACCCATAACCAGGATCCGGAAACCGCAAAAGATTGTCTGAACAGCGAGAACCTGCGTGTATAACCCACGGAATAACCTCCAAAGTTATTTTCCCTGTCACCTCCGAACGATAACAGAATGCCTGCATCAAAGCTTTCATTTTTTAAATCCCAGGAAGGAAGTATTGAATAACTGAAATAGCCTTTATTAAAGACATTGTTATGTCCGCCTTCAGCGAAGCTCTTAACTGAAGGCTGAGATGAACTGATAACTGCAAACAGCCAGAATATCAATACTGAAGCTGTCAGCTTATTTTGCGAGTTGTTTTTTGACTGCCGTTTTTTCATATTATAAGATTCCCGGTTTTGCAGGCATTTGAACAAATTTAAGATAATTTATTTTGTATGAAATGTTAAAACAACAGGATTAATTAAAAATTAAAACCTGCACTGATATAGGTTTTGATTTTCCTGAAATGCTTCTCCCTGCTGTATTGCCCGAGCATCAGACCGGCTTTTACCGGCCCGATCAGAGTCATATAGCCCAGACCTATGCCATAGCCACTCAACAGAGAATATCCGTCTTCCCTGTCAGTTTCCCTTACGGCAAACAGGTTTGCCATTGCATTTATATGAAAATCTTTAAGGAGTTCCCAGTCGATCTCTGTTCCGATTCCGGCAAGCTTTCTGACAGGTATCTCATTTGTATGAAAACCGATCATGGGAATAGATCGCCTGTTAACCGATTCAATCCCTCCCAGCAGAAAAAAATTATTATGCCTTTTAACAGAATCGCCGTCAGAAACAAAGAGGGCATTTGCTCCTATTGAGAAGGTCCACCGGTTTATAGCGGTGAAATAGCTCCTCAGATCTCCCAGCAAGGTATAAAATCTGCCGAATGCGAATACTCCCGGCGAATTCCTGTTAAAAACTGTCTCATCCGATCCTGTCCTGACCGCTACTGATAATAGCTCTGATACTCCGGCAGAAAGATTAAGGATTATTCCTCTGTCGGGGAAGTGCTTGCTGTCGAGGTTATTGACCTTGAAATCTGCCCCCGCTGTGAGAGATTTGTATGATATTCTTTCAAGATCTGCATCAGATACATAATCAGGGAGAAGATTGAGATTTTCATATCCGGCAGAGATATTCATAATATTATTCAATCCAATCCTCCGGTTAATATTGAGCCCTGTTGTGAAAGTCCGGCTCATTACTCTGCCTGCCTCCTCCTCCCACAAGTTCATCAAGGGGACAAGTGTATTATCACCATAGAGTTCGGCAGATATGCCATACTTCTGATCCCTGTCAATATACTGAAGATATGTTGCCCTGCCCCTGAAATACTGTCCCAGATAGGAACTGAGATCGATTACCGACCGAAGGGTGAGCAGGTTCTTGGCCGAAAGCTTTAATACAATTCCTGCACTGCGGGAATCGTCGTAGTGCATTGATCCGTAAAGCATTGCTTTTGGTCTTTCAACACAATCGATACAAAGGATAAGGGAATCATTCCGGGGAGTGATCCTGTATTTTACCTTCTCAAACCAAGCTGTACCGAATAAAAACTCAATTCTGTCGTATAAAAGACGTCTGTCTGTCCGGTCTCCCGGTTCAATATCAAGAACATCAAGTATCTGCTGGTCAGAATAGATATCATTCCCGTTTACTTCAATCAGGTCAAATGAATAAAGATGCTTATCGAGAACATTCACTATTGGCTGTTGAACACCCAGATTATCAAGAGAATCTGCCAGCTTCCTGAAGTAATCCCTGTATGGAAGAGCGGCTTTATACCCCCTCCGGACAATCGTATCTACTTTCTCAAAATCAGCCGCCGAGATGTCCTTAAGCTCAGGAATAATGACGACTTCTGCAAGCTTCTTCTCTTCTTCGAAGTCCTTGATACTCATGGAAAATGCCAGTTGTTTTATTATCCCGGAAACTGAGTGCAGCTTTTCTTCAGTATAGCGATAGGCGCCAACATAAGATCCGATCAGGATGTCGGCTCCCATCTCTTTTGCTTCGGTTGCAGCGAAGTTTCGTAAAAATCCTCCGTCAATCAGAAGTGCGGAATCGATTTTTACAGGAGTAAAAATTGAAGGGACTGCCATACTTGCCCGCATTGCGTCGGGGAGATAGCCTGTTTTAAGGTCGACCTTTTTACCACTGATAAGGTCAGTTCCCACACACATAAAAGGGATGGGCAACTTTGAAAAGTCATTGATGTCAGCAGCAGGCCATGCATAATAGCTTAGAGAATTCTCGATCATCTGTCCGTTGATCATACCTGATGGCAGCATTACTTTCTTTAATGATACCCGCAGGGAAATGCTGCTGTTATAGAAGTTATTTTTTTCGGGGAAGATAATCTTATTTTCAGGGATCTTGTTTGATAGCAGGGCATCCCAGTTCATTGCCTGAAGGATCTTATGCAGACTGTCAGCATTATAACCTATTGAGTACATACCGCCGATAATGCTGCCCATGCTGACTCCTGTTATATAATCGGGTCGTAATCCGGATTCTTCCATCACTTTCAGTACTCCTACATGAGCCATCCCCAGTGCCCCGCCGCCGCTAAGGACCAGGCCAACAGAAGGTCTCCCGGCTGACTGCTGAGACAAACATGGCTCCTGAAAAAACAATAACGACAGAAAGAGTGCAAGGCTCACCTGAACAGCATTATGTGAATATCTCATTATTACGCAGCGTTTCTTCCAAGAAATGATTTCACCACACTTTCTTAAAAATTCATCCAGTCATTGCATAAAGAGTAAATTTATGAAAATGATATTGAAATGTGTAATGATTCAGGGATTTCTTTCTCCTGTATTGTTTATATTATAAATTTTATCAATTGAGTGGTTTAGTTTATTTTTGTTCTATGAGTTATGCAAAAAATAACTGTATGAAAAAATTCTGCTTCAAAGCAATAATTGTCCTGTTCATAATGCTCTGGTTTCACAACCTGGAAGCTCAAAACATTTGGACACTGGCTGAACAACTGATGAATGCAATGAAGACATCAGACATCAGCAACATCAAGGTAAAATCGCGACGGGTTGATAATGTCAATTACACGCACGAGCT
>JADDYF010000313.1 GCA_015712185.1 Bacteroidales bacterium | reverse complement strand
GAGAGCAACGACTGGGCAGCAATGCTGATGAGGATGTACCTGAGATGGGCCGAACGGAATAACTATAAAACCAGGGAGCTCGATTTTCAGCCGGGTGATGAGGTGGGTGTGAAATCAGCTACAATCGAAATCGACGGCGAACAGGCGTATGGCTATCTGAAAAGCGAAAACGGAGTGCACAGACTGGTGAGGATATCACCCTTTAATGCACAGGGAAAACGACAAACCACATTTGCATCAGTATTTATTTCACCGCTGGTTGATAACAATATTGAAATAGAGATCAATCCTGCAGATATTACATGGGAAACATACCGGTCAAGCGGAGCCGGAGGCCAGAATGTAAACAAGGTTGAAACAGCGGTCCGTCTCAGGCATCATCCTTCAGGAATAGTGATTGAGAACCAGGAGACAAGGTCGCAGCTGAACAATAAAGAAAATGCCATGAGGATACTCAAATCGCAGCTTTATGAACTTGAACTGAGAAAACGCATGGAGGAGCAGGCAAAGATAGAGGGTGAAAAGAAAAAGATCGAATGGGGATCACAGATAAGATCGTATGTACTGCATCCCTATAAGATGGTTAAGGACCTTCGGACAGGATATGAAACCGGCAATGTTCAGTCAGTCCTCGATGGCGATCTGCATGATTTTATAAAAGCATACCTCATGGAGTATGCCGGGAAATAGGGTAATTATGGCTGAAAGTGAAAGTCTTTTTAAGGAGTTTCCTCCTGTAAGCACAAGGGAATGGATGGACAGGATCACTGCTGACCTCAAAGGCGCTGATTTTAAAACTAAAATGGTATGGGAGACTCCTGAGGGATTTGATGTACTGCCGTTCTACAGGCAGGAAGATATAGCAAACCTGAGTCATATAGGATCCATGCCGGGAGAATTTCCTTTTATTAGAGGCAGTAAAGACAATAACAACTGGAGAATACGTCAGGATATTCCTGTGACGGACTACCACCAGGCAAATGAAAAAGCAAGGAAGACCATTGCCGGCGGTGTGGATTCACTAGGATTTATAATTGCTGACCCTGAATCGGTCAGCGAAAAAAACTTTAATATTCTTCTCAGGAATATCTCGCCCGAAAACATTGAACTTAACTTTCTTTCTAACGGAAAAGCACGAGAGATCGCCGGCATCTTCACAGAATACCTGGAAAAAGCCGGCCTCAAGCGTGATCTGATTACCGGGGCTGTTGAAACAGACCCGATAGGCCGGCTCATGATTAACGGTACGCTTTGTATTCCCATTGACCAGGGATTTGATTACCTGGCAGTAGTGGAAGGTTTGCTGGAGGATTTTCCGAAGTATCGCGCTGTGCACCTGAATGCTTCCAGTTTTAGCAATGCAGGATCGGATATCGTCCAGGAGCTGGCATTCGGCATTGCAATGGGTACGGAGTATCTTACTCAGCTTATTCACAGGGGAATCAAGCCAGAAACAGCTGTTTCGAAGCTCAGGTTCTCATTCAGCATCGGGTCAGCCTTTTTCCCCGAGATCGCCAAAATACGTGCTGCAAGACTCTTATGGTCAGCTATTACGAGAAGGTTTTTGTCGGGATCAAGTTCCTTACCCGCAATGGAGATCCATTGTATTACCGGAAGATGGAATAAAACTAAAACTGATCCGCATGTAAACATGCTAAGAACACAGACTGAAGCGATGGCTGCTGTTCTGGGAGGTACCGATTCTCTTACTGTCGAACCCTTCGATATGATTTTCAGGAAACCGGACGATTTCTCAGAAAGGATTGCACGCAATCAGCAGCTAATACTCAGAGAAGAATCCTATTTCAACAAAGTTGCCGATCCGGCCGGCGGATCATATTATATTGAGAACCTGACACATCTTATAGCTGAAAATGCCTGGAAGGTATTTGTTGAGATCAGCGATCAGGGTGGTTTTATTGAATGTCTGAAAAAAGGATTGACACAGAAAAAGATCAGGGTATCAGCATCCAGACGTAAGCCTGGTGTGCCGGAAAAAGTACTGGTATTTCCTGAAATAAGTCCCGATGCGCTGCCGCCTGAAAAGAAACCGGCTAAAGGAAACCTGCCGAAATCTGAATTCAGGGCTGGCGATCTTCAGAACCTTTCTTATATAAAGAGAGATTTTCATAAGCAGGAGAAAAGCACTCTTATAGAAAATAATTGGATACCGGCAGAAGGAATACCTGTGAAGAATATTTACGGGAAAGAGGATCTTGTCGGAATGGAACATCTGAAATATGCTGCAGGAATACCTCCTTTTCTTCGTGGACCTTACTCAACCATGTATGTCCTGCAGCCGTGGACGATCCGTCAGTATGCAGGTTTTTCGACAGCCGAGGACTCCAATGCCTTTTACAGACGTAATCTTGCAGCGGGCCAGCAGGGACTTTCAGTAGCATTCGACCTTGCCACTCATCGTGGTTATGACTCTGATCACGAACGGGTTGCTGGAGATGTTGGGAAGGCAGGTGTCGCTGTTGATTCCATCCTCGATATGAAGATACTCTTCGACCAGATACCTCTTGACAGGATATCTGTTTCGATGACAATGAATGGAGCCATCCTGCCGGTAATGGCCTTTTATATTGTTGCGGCACTGGAACAGGGGGCTAAGCTCGAAAAACTCTCAGGGACAATACAGAATGATATCCTCAAAGAGTTCATGGTAAGGAACACATATATATATCCACCTGAGTTTTCAATGAGGATCACGGCAGATATTTTCAGGTATGTTTCTGCCAGGATGCCAAGGTTTAACTCAATCAGCGTCTCCGGGTACCATATGCAGGAAGCAGGAGCCACCTGTGATCTTGAACTGGCATATACTCTGGCTGACGGGCTTGAATATCTGCGGACAGGGATTAAGGCAGGTCTTGATATAGATGTTTTTGCACCCCGGATATCCTTTTTCTGGGCAACCGGAATGAATCACTTCATGGAAATTGCCAAGATGAGGGCGGCACGAATGCTCTGGGCAAAAATTGTCCGTGGATTCAATCCGAAGAATCCAAAATCAATGGCTCTCAGGACGCACTGTCAGACTTCGGGATGGAGTCTTACTGAGCAGGATCCGTTCAATAATGTGGGCAGGACATGTATCGAAGCAATGGCCGCTGTTCTGGGTCATACCCAGAGCCTCCATACCAATGCTCTTGACGAAGCCCTTGCCCTGCCAACTGATTTTTCTGCAGGGATAGCAAGGAATACCCAGATCTTTCTGCAGGAAGAGACCAGTATATGCAGGGCTGTTGATCCTTGGGCGGGATCTTATTATGTTGAAACGCTTACCCATGAAATTGCGCACAGGGCATGGAATCACATCCGGGAGATTGAAAGCCTTGGAGGGATGGCTAAAGCCATCGAATCGGGAGTCCCTAAGATGAGGATTGAAGAGGCAGCAGCAAGAGCCCAGGCAAGAATTGACTCGGGCGTTCAGATTATTGTCGGAACAAACAGGTACAGACCCGATAAAGAGGAACCTCTGGAGACACTCGAGGTTGATAATAGTGCAGTCCGTGAAGCACAGATAAGGCGTCTTAAGAAGCTTCGTGCTGAAAGGAATGACACTGCCTGCCAGGCAGCTCTTGATGCAATTACGGAGTGCGTGAGGACAGGGGAAGGAAATCTTTTGGAGCTGGCAATAAAGGCTGCATCGGAACGAGCGAGCCTGGGTGAAATATCATTTGCTTGTGAAAAAATAACAGGGAGGTATAAAGGAGTGACACGGACAATTTCAGGTGTTTATTCATCAGAGTATAAATCTGATAAAGACTTTCTTGAAGCAAAAACCCTCGTTTCGAGATTTGCTGAGAAGGAGGGGCGTCAGCCAAGGATAATGATTGCCAAGCTCGGGCAGGATGGTCACGACCGTGGTGCCAAGGTAGTTTCAACCGGATATGCTGATATCGGGTTTGATGTTGACATCGGGCCGCTATTCCAGACACCTGCTGAGGCAGCAAAACAGGCTGTGGAGAACGATGTTCATGTTTTGGGAGTATCGAGCCTTGCTGCTGGTCATAAAACTCTTATTCCACAGGTGATTAATGAGCTTAAACGCCTGGGAAGGGATGACATTCTCGTTATTGCAGGAGGAGTAATACCTCCGCAGGACTACAAGTTCCTTTATAATGCCGGTGTAGCGGCAATATTTGGTCCGGGTACATCCATATCCAGGGCTGCAAAACAGATACTCGAAATACTCCTGCACACTATTGGATAACATCATTAATATGAAAATCAACTGCAAAATAACCATGAAAACCATCTGTCCTTTAATAATCACTGTCATCTTCTTATTTCCGGGGTGTGTACCAAAGAAGTCAGTGGCAGATACAAAACCGGTAACACTGCAAAGTGAAACAGGTCAGCCGGAGATGAATTATAGGGATCCGGCAACCTGGCTGCTGGGATATTTTACGCGCGAACAATTGACACGACCACCTCACAACGATTGGTTTCAGAAGGGCTATGATGAATATGTGTTTAATACTGAAGCTGTTAATAAATTAACAGATATCAGTAAGGATGATCTTACAATAAAGATTATCATGGGTACCTGGTGTCCCGACAGCAGAAGGGAGGTGCCCCGTTTTATGAAGATTATTGATATCTGGAAATTTCCGCCTGAGAAAATAACATTTATCGGTGTGGATGACGCCAAACGTTCACCTGTAGGAGAATACGAGAATCTGGATATTCAACGTGTCCCTACCTTCATTTTTTATAAAAATAATGTTGAAGCCGGACGCATCATTGAAGTTCCTTTGACGTCTTTAGAGCAGGATATTGTAAATATTCTGATCAAGGAATGAAAATTAACGAATACTTTTGATACCATGGAAGATTTTAGCAGTAACACAGCTCAAAACACAGGTCAAAGCACCGGGAAGCCGACCAGCCAGAATTTGGGTATTGCTGCCCTGATTACGGCAGTCATTACCTTTGTACTCGCAGTAATACCCTGCATAGGAATTATTGCGGTTATACCGGGGATAATTGCCATCGTACTGGCCTCGATAGCACTATCCCAGGCTGCAAGCAATAATTCCCCACGCGGAGTCCCTATCGCCGGCCTTGTAATTGGTGTTTTTGCTTTCCTGATCTCATTCTCACAGTGGTTTGTTGCAGGGCGATTTGCCAGATTTGCCGATAAATGGCCCAATAAAATTGAGAATATCATACAAGATGTTCAGGAAAATGTTATAAAGGAGCTAGAGGATGCAAACGTTTCAATTAAGATTGAGAATGGTGATGAAAAAATTGAGATAACCACCGATATAAATAAGAAAGACCGCGAGCAAAAGCTGGAAGATCTGGAAGAAGGAAATGTAACCGGGAATGACACTGTGGTTCAGAAAAAATAACCCGAACGGAATATCATTTACCAGGCTTAAAAACGAGCCCTATCTGATTATAAATATTGTATTTGCCGGAGTAATAGTGCTGATATTGGCTTACTCCGGCTTATTTTCTCCGGATAAGAACAACTACCCTGTTGTTTGTATCCATGAAAAACTCACAGGAGAACCCTGCGTTTCATGCGGGCTCTCACACAGCATGTCACTGATTCTAAGGGGAAGAATAGAGGAAGCCTACGATTGGAATATTTATGGGATGAGGGTTTTCCTGTTTTTTGCAGCTCAGCTGTTCATGAGGATACTCTTTTCAAGGATGTATATAGTATATCCGGAATTGCGTAAATATTTAATAACATATGATATCGCCGGATCGGTATTGATGTTCACCCTCACATTCTGGCCATATTTCATAAATATCCTCAGGGGATTATAATGTATCAGATGTCGTTGAGAAGATCGTACAACAATTCACTTTCGAATCCCTTTGATAAACCATAACGAAGGAGCTTTCCTTTGAGATCATACTGGTTTTTTGCTTTTATGTGTTTTCGGTGGTCTGACACAAGGTCTTTCAGAACCTGAATATAGAGTTCATTATCAATAGAATCGAGAGCTGTGTTTATTGTATCATTATGAATTCCCCTCGCTTTCAGGTTCGATGCGATCTTAACTTTTCCCCACTTGTTAAAGGTGAACCTGTCTCTCGCGAATGCTTTGGAATAACGGAGATCATTTATGAAATTCTCTTTTCGCAGAATGCTGATTATCCTTTGACGGCCATCTTCCGGGACACCCCATGATTGCAGCTTTATCAGGATATCGTGTGTGCAATATTCGCGTTGTGAGCAGAGCGACATTACCTTTGACAGTGCGTCTTTATAATCGGGATTCTCAGCCATTCCTGATCGTTTTTACTATCCTGTCTTTCCCGTTGATGTCCTTTACAATTTCAGCTTTTGAATATCCCATACTTTCAAGAAATCTGACCAGAGAATTGCCCATAGCTTCATTGATCTCAAAATATATCTTTCCTCCGGCTGCCAGGTTATTGACTGCAAACATGGTAATAGCCCTGTAATAAACGAGAGGGTTGGAGTCGGGTACGAATAATGCTGTATGAGGCTCATAATCAATAACATTTCTGGCAACAAGTCTCTTCTCCGATTCGGTTATATATGGAGGATTGCTTACAATGATATCGGTTTTGCCAGGAAGTCTTACCTGTTCGTCAAAGATATCGGAAACGGTAAATGTGATCTGAACATTATTCAATTGCGCATTCTGTTTTGCAAGGGCAACAGCTGACTCTGATATATCAATACCGGTAACGGAGGAGCCCGGAAGATTCACGGCAAGAGCAATAGCAATACAACCTGTTCCTGTTCCAATGTCGATGATTTTACCTCTGAATCCCCTGTTTTCCCTGATGATAAGATCGACAAGCTCTTCCGTTTCCGGACGTGGTATCAGTGTTTCACTGTTCACTTTTATCGTACAGTTGTAGAAGCTTGTTTCTCCAAGGACATACTGTACCGGTTTTCCGTCCTTCAGCTCCCTGCAGATATTTATAATTTTTTGTTGCTGCTTACCCGTAACAGGAATTTCAGACAGTACAAGTCGCTTCAACTCCGATATTCCGAATAGTGACCTGATTATAATTGAGATAAGAGCGTTAATTTCCGGCTCAGGATAGGTTTTGCCGAGTTCCTTTATAAGGTAAAGTCTGATATCTTTTATTGTTCGTATCTTAAGGCCCATATTTCAAATTTACCAAATTCAGGAAAATGCCCGGGGATCCTGAAATAAAATTCATGAGAAGATGCCTCGGTCTGGCAGCAAAGGCAGAGGGTATGACATACCCGAATCCGATGGTCGGTGCCGTGGTAGTACACAAAGGGGCGATTATCGGTGAAGGTTTTCATCTGAAAGCCGGAGGCCCCCATGCAGAGGTGAATGCAATAAATTCAGTAGCTGACAGGAGTCTGCTTGGTGATTCGACGTTATACGTCAATCTTGAACCATGCTGTCATTTTGGTAAGACCCCGCCCTGCACAGATATCATTTTATCCCACAGGATAAAGAGAGTAGTTGCCGGTACTGTTGATACAAGCGAAAATGTTTCAGGAAAAGGAATGGCCACACTTCAGAACGGTGGTTGCGAGGTTGTTGCCGGGGTGCTGGAGGAAGAGTGCCGCAGGCTTAACAGGCGCTTCTTTACATTTCATGAAAAGAAGCGACCCTATGTCGTTCTTAAATGGGCACAAAGCGCTGACGGATTCCTGGATACAGAAAGAACAGATTGTATGCCTTCGAAACCTGTCTGGATTACTGGTAATGCCGAAAGGGTGCTTGTACACAGATGGCGCTCCTTTGAACAGACCATCCTGGTTGGTGCAGAAACAATCAGAAAAGACAATCCCCGGCTGAATGTAAGAGAGTGGGTGGGAAATGATCCGGTAAGATTGATACTCAGTAACTCGGGATTAATTGATAAAGAATCACTTATTTTTAAAATAAGTGGAACAAATATTGTATTTTTACGTAATACTGTTACTGATACCGGAAAAGCATTAAAGGTGGTACTAAATGATAATGAGTCTTCTGCAAAGCAGATTACTGATTATCTTTTCGTTAGAGGGATTCAGTCGTTGCTTGTCGAAGGTGGGGCTAAAGTTCTTGAGCATTTTATCTCGGAAGGTCTGTGGGATGAAGCAAGAATTTTTAGCGGAATACCATGTTTTAGAAAGGGGATGAAGGCTCCCGTTATCAGCGGCACATTAATAACAAAAATCAGGTTCAGCAGAAGCACACTTCAAATTGTATTGAACAGTGGAAGCCAGCATCTGATGGGATATTAATTAAAATAAATATTTATATTTCTGGTCACCTTAATGAATACACTTTACTTTAAAACCATGGAAAAGAGAATATTTTTTCTGTTAACCTTGATGGCACTGGCAACAGTGTTGTCTTTCGGGCAAAGCGGCAAGAAATATTTTACTGCAGGGATGGAGTTTGACAAGAATATGAGGTATGAGGATGCCGTCACACAGTTCAACAATGCCATCGGACTCGAACCATCGAATGCCGGTTATTATTATGCAAGAGGCAGGTCGTATGAATCATTGAAAAAAAATACTGAGGCAGGGAAAGATTTTGAAAGAGCTCTTGTATTTACTCCTAAAGATGTGGATGCCATGATAAGCCTCGGCAGGGTTTATAACAAGATGGGAAAATTCGGAGAGGCTCTGAACCTGCTGAACAGGGCATCAGAATTGGAAAAGCGTAACCCGTTGGTATACCCTGAAAAAGTGATCAGCCTGATCGGCCTGAAGATGTACGACAGGGCATTAAGGGCTTCTGATACGGCAATAATAATTAAGAGAAACAATGCTATGAATTATTATTACCGAGGCGTTATTTATGTAAAACTAAATAATGAAATCTTCGGTAGGAGAGAACTGGAGAAGGCTATTTCAAAAGACAAAAGACTTATTGAACCACGGCTTGCCCTGGCTGAGCTGCTTCTCCCCAATGATCCGGAAGCTGCACTGGATCAGTGTGATGAAGTTCTTAAATACAATAACAGGAACACTGGTGCATATGTGATGAGAGGTAAGGTTTACATGAAGAAAGGAGAATATCCGAAAGCCATTAATGATGCATCCACGAGCATACTTATTGATCCTGAAAATCCTGATCTGTATCTTTTCAGGGGAACCTGTTACCAGGAATTTACGCAACATGCATTTGCTATCAGCGATTTCACAAAGTATATTTCAATAAAAAAGGATGACCCGAAAGGCTATTTTGCCAGGGCAAAATCTTATACCGAGCTCGGGGATGATGCGAATATTGCTTTGGCAATAGAAGATTATCAGAAGATAACAGAGCTTTCAAGGTATGACCAGGAAGCGCGCGAGATGCTCGATATTACCCGCAGCAAGCTGTATGACCTTAACAGGGAGAATGTACCGCCATCGATATCAATATTATATCCTGCTCCTCTAAATGATACTGTCGAGCTCAGGGGAGATAATAACTCCCTCCGTATCATCGGTGAAATAAAAGACAAGAGCAAGATAAAATCGCTCGTAATAAACAATGTACCTGTTACGGTAGTGGAAAAGGATGGCGCATATTCAGCTACAGTTGATATGGCTGGTATGAACTCCATAACCCTGATTGCAAGGGATGATTATGATAATGAGACTACATTAAAATATCCGATTAAGAGGACTGAGATAATCCCGCCCAGGATCAAAATACTCTCTCCTCTCACAACCGACAACGGCCAGATTTATCTTCCGAATAATTCCCCATCACAATATATTCAGGGAGAGATCTTTGATCAGAGCAGGATAAAATCATTAAAGGTTGACGGTGCTATTGCCAATTTTCGTACTGATGAGATAAATCCGGAATTCAGTGCAACAGTTGATATCCAGAATAAGGCCAAAATACTTATCGAAGCCGAGGACATATACGGAAACCGCCAGGTGAGTGAATTCACCTTTAACCGTGAAGGAGTAACACTTGCTGAAACCAATCCGATGGGCAAGACATGGGTGGTTTTTGTTGAGAACTCATCATATTCTTCATTTGTCAGCCTCGACGGCCCGGGGAAAGATTATGACATTATCAGAGGGGCCCTGGCAAAATACCAGATCCACAGCATCATTCATAAACAAAATATGACCAAAGAGGAGATGGAGAAATTCTTTTCAATTGAGCTCAGGGATCTGATAAGAACTAACCAGGTAAAATCGTTGCTTATCTGGTATGCAGGACATGGAAAGTTTATTAATAACGTTGGTTACTGGATCCCGATAGATGCCAAGATTGATGATGAATACTCTTATTTCAATCTAAATACATTAAGAGCCTCTATGGAGACTTATCTGAGTTATCTTACACATACTCTTGTTGTTACTGATGCATGTGAATCAGGTCCGACATTTTATCAGGCTATGAGACGACCTCCTAAAAGGAGACGCTGCGACAGCTGGGAAGACACTCAGTTCAAATCGTCACAGGTATTTTACTCGGCCGGCCGTGAACTGGCTCTTGATGAATCTCAGTTTACCAGGACCTTTGCAAATGCGTTGACCAGTAATCCCAATGCATGCCTTCCGATTGATGACATTGTAGACAAAGTGACTTCAGCTGTCAGTTCAAATACCAGACAGACTGCCCGTTTTGGTACAATTGCCGGATTAAGGGATGAAAACGGGACATTCTTTTTTATAGCCAAATAAACTTGATGGAATTAAAAACCAGATCTTATAATCTTAAGGTCATCAGGTCTTACTGCCTGATGACCTTAATTTTTATGTTGCATTTTTCATATCTGAGATCTCAGACTTATTTTTTTGAAACCTATAGTGGCGGCGGGGAGCAGGGGCTTGGTTCATCAAAAGTGTATTCCGTCATCCAGGACAGGAACGATTGGATATGGTGTGGAACCGACGCGGGTATTTCACGATTCAATGGATCGAGGTTTGAAAATTTTACCACCGCCAACGGGATTGCAGGAGAAAGCGTATACTGTATTATGGAAGATACTATTGGCAGGGTCTGGTTTGGTCATCTCTATGGCAGCGGCCTGACTCTGTTCGACGGGAAAGATTTCCGGAAAGTCACATTCGACTCAATCATTATTTCGGGAGATATCAATAGTATTAGCCAGTTAAAAAATTATATCTGGATTACAACTTCCAATAATGGTGCTGTAAGAATCCCTTTTCCGGCCCGGGGCGAGACAATGCTGACCGGAAAGGTATACAGTGGCAGAGAGGGACTGAGTGATCTGATTTCATCCTCCTATCTGGGACGAAACGGTGATTATTACTGTATTCTGCCAAATACCGGTATCAAAAAGTATAATCGTGAAAGGGATCTGTTTGAAAATTTCAAACCCGATGGATTGCCGGGCTACTTTGCAGTAATTGTAATGTTCCAGGATTCCGGGGGAGACCTCTGGTTTGGTACACATAATGGAGGACTATACAGGAAAATAGCATCAACAGGGGAAATGAAGGTTTACGATTCTCTGAGAGATGGACTGGCTGGAAACTATATAACTTCCATTACAGAAGATTCCAAAAGAAATATTTGGGTGGGCACCTGGGACGGAGGCGGAATCACAGTCATATCTAATGATAATATAAAAGTCTATAACAGATCTAACGGGCTGGAAGCAACTGCTATACACTGTATTTTAGAGGATAAGGAAAAAAATATAATCATAGCCGATCATAATACAGGATTAAGCGTTTTTAAAGGAGATCATTTTATCACATATTCCGATGAAAAAGTGCTCCCTGATAAAAAGGTTTATGCAATAGAGGAGGATGAATCGGGAAGATACTGGTTCGGAACAAATGCAGGTATCTCTCTTTATAATCCTGCTTCAGAAATCAGTGAACAGGTGCAGTTCTTCACTAAAGCCAGATACCCGATAGGCAACGATATCAGGTTTTTGAAATCAGACAGAAACGGAAATGTCTGGATTGGTACTGAAACTAACGGCCTGTTCTCCTACGATACAAAACTTAAGAAATTCATATTCGATCCCATTATCAACAGTCAGCTTGGCAGAACAATCACAGCACTTGCAGTTGACAAAAATAGCAGATTATGGATAGGTAATATGGACAGGCTGGTAGTGCTGGACCGGACAAACAAAGACACAATCATAACTTATACCCAGGGCTCAGGACTGGCAGGGAACTCGATCAAAGTCCTTTACTGCGACAATAATAACAACGTTTGGATAGGATCTGAAGAAAAGAGCGGATTGACAAAATATGAAGATGCAACAGGAGAATTTAAAATAATTAATATAGGAAGCGGTAACGTACCGCAGGCTATCGCACAAACAACCGATTCGAGGATCTGGGTCGGTACAACAAGTGCCGGGCTGCTCTGTATTCAGGATGATTCTGTCTCAATGACTCTTACAAACGAATCAGGCCTTCTGTCGAATAATATCAAGTTACTTCAACCTGAAGGCGGGAATTACCTCTATATAGGTACAAACTCCGGACTGAACAGGTATAACCTCTCCAACAGCTCAATATCATCATTCACAAAACGAAATGGTTTTGCTGGCATTGAGGCATCAACAAATGCTTCAATCCGTGACACAAAAGGAAATTTATGGTTTGGTACAACCAATGGCATTACAATGCTTGCGCCGGACAGAATGCCTGAACTTGATACAAAACCGGTAGTGCACATCAGCAGGATGGAGGTTAATTACCTCCCGAGGGAAATGGGAGAGGGCCTTAAACTGAACTTCCGTGAAAAATCGCTGATATTTTACTATTACAGTGTAAGTCTTACGAATCCTGATGCAGTAAGATACAAGGTAATGCTGAAAGGAGCGGATGCGGACTGGAGGCCTGCAACACATGAGACAATGGCAGATTATCCGAACCTTGCCCCCGGACACTATACATTCAGTGTGATGGCTTCGAACAGTTACGGATACTGGAATGAGCAACCTGTTGAATATTCTTTCATTATTATGCCTCCGTTCTACCAGAATCCACTGTTTGTTATATCGTGTATATTTCTGGCGCTTTTTGGCGTAATTGCTTATATCAAAATCCGCGAGCAGAACCTGATACGTGAGAAAAAAATTCTTGAAGCGAAAGTTGAGGAAAGAACTGCCGAGGTCGTGCAGAAAAGCGAGGAGATAGAACAAAAGAACAGGGATATCACTGCAAGTATAAGATATGCCGAACGTATACAAAGGGCGATGCTTCCCCGTGACAATGTACTTCTCGATACTTTTGTCCTGTTCATGCCAAAAGATATTGTGAGCGGCGATTTCTACTGGATGTATGATAACGGTGATTGGCAGTTCATTGCAGCCGTCGATTGTACTGGTCATGGCGTACCCGGAGCATTTATGTCCATTATCGGGCATAATTCTCTGAACAAAGTGGTAAAGGAATACGGACTTATCCGGCCTGCAGCAATATTGAATCAGCTGAATACCGAAGTGGTTAAAGCCTTAAAACAGAGAAATGAAGAAACCATAACTGACGGTATGGATCTTACATTAATAGCATTTAACAGGAAGGACTTCATACTTGAATTTGCAGGGGCTTATAATTCGTTATACAGTGTTCGAAATGGCGTACTGACTGTTCATAAAGGTGACAGGTTCCCTATAGGAATGACTTCGATTGAAGACAGGAAACAATTTTTGAATCAGAGGATTGACATACAGCCCGGTGATATGATATACATGTGCACTGATGGTTATGCTGACCAGTTTGGAACAACTGAAGGTAAGAAATACAAGTCAGGCAATGTGAAAAGGTTATTACGTTCAATCTGGAACCTTCCGGTCTGCGATCAGCGCACAAGACTCGAAAAGGAGATTCTCGACTGGAAGGGAGAAAATCCCCAGGTGGATGATATATTAGTTATAGGCATGAGGATACCTGAATGCTAGATTTTTGCAATACTCCTCGGATTATCGATCCAGCCTTTGTTCTGTGAAAGGAATAACATTACTTCTTCGGGAGTGGAAGCTATTTCCCATATTCCTTTGTGTTCACCTCTCAGGAAGTTTCCTGAAATCATGTGCTCAAGAAATTCGATGAATGATTTATAATAATCTGCAGTATTCAGGATAATGATCGGACCTTTGAATAATCCAAGCTGCTTGAGGGTTATTGCTTCAGTCAGTTCCTCAAGAGTTCCGATGCCCCCCGGTAAAGCAACAACTGCATCAGCCAAAGCAAACATCCTCTTTTTCCTTTCCCCCATATCGGCGGTTACAATCATCTCGGTTATCCCATGATGTCCCCATCCCTCATCTTTCATAAATAATGGTATTACTCCGGTGACTCTTCCCCCCTGTTCAAGTGCAGCATCAGCAAGCTTCCCCATCAGGCCTATTCCGCCGCCTCCGTATACAATGCTGATTGAGGCGGCTGCCAGCAGGGAACCGAGTCTGGCGGCTGCATCACCATAAACGCTGTTTACCTTACTGCTTGAAGAGGCAAATACACATACTGTCATCAGAAACAATAAAAAAAGGCCGTTGCAGATACACTGAACGACCACAGTTATTTGATTCAGTCATCAGAGAAGCGCATTGAGTTTATTAACAAAACTATTCTTGGGAACAGCACCAATCTGCTTGTCTGCCACCTTTCCGTTTTTGAAGAACAGTACAGTCGGGATATTCCTTATCCCGTATTTCACAGTAACCTGCGGATTGTTGTCAACATCACATTTTACAACTACCGCTTTCCCGTCAAATTCCCATGAAATCTCTTCCATTATGGGTTCAATCATCCTGCACGGACCACACCACTCTGCCCAGAAATCAACAATAACAGGTTTCTCTGATTTTATGACGATTTCATCGAAGTTGCCATCATTTACCTCAAATGCCATACAATAAAATGTTAACTGTTCATTTAGATAGATTCCGCGCAAATATAACTAATTAACTTTAAACTCAATTCCGGGATGATCGTCGAGATAGGAAACAAAATCGTTATTAAGCCTTACCCGGTAGGTTCTCGAAAACATCGGCAGTGAGATCCTGTCCTCAGCATCGACGAACAGGAATTTCAGCTCGGTCTCTCCTGGATTCTCCCTGATAAGCTCTTTAAGTTCGCTTATCATTTCAATACTGATATTTTCGGGATCTATCTTCAGGGTCACCGATCTGATCAGCTCATCTTTCACACTCGAAAGCAGATTGATCTTTCTTATGCTGAATTCCAGTTCGTTATCCCTGTATTTCCGTTTTTGTACCCTTCCTCTGATAAGCAGGTAATACCCGGTGATCAGATATTTACTGTTATCAATGTAGTCCTTGTCAAACATTATGAATCTGAAAGAATCAGTATAATCCTGGAGGGTGAATGAGCCATAGGGTTTGTTGTTTTTCCCCATACCGTACTTTGTTTCTGTGACCATGCCGGCAACAATTACTTCCCGGTCGATATAGTCTTTCAGATTCTGGATGTCTGCAAGAGTTGCAGTTGTAAAAGTGTTGATCTCGAGCCTGAAATCATCCAGGGGATGAGAGGAAAGGTAGATTCCTATCACCTCTTTTTCCCTGTTTTGTTTTTCGAGTTTGGGCCAGTCGGGACAGTATGTTGGTTCAGGCCTGACCATCTCAAATCCGCCGGTCTCGCCAAACAGAGTCTGCTTGCTTGAGCTTCTTAATGCCTTGGCATTATTCCCGTAGCGGATGAGGCTCTCGATAAAACTCGATCCTCTTGTATCCAGTGCGAAATATTGCGCTCTTGTTATTTCAGGAAAACAATCAAATGCACCTGCAAGTGCCATTGCTTCGAGAGTCTTTTTATTCAGCGAATTCAGATTCACTCTTTCCACAAGGTCGTATATATTTTTATAAAGTCCGTTTTTCTCCCTTTCTTCAATAAGCTGAAGAACTGCGCCTTCTCCTACACCTTTAATTGCTTCAAGTCCGAACCTGATGTTACCGTCCTTGTTAACAGTGAATTTCACATCACTCTCATTGACGTCCGGCCCCAGGACCTCCATACCCATCCTGCGCGTCTCATCCATAAAGGTTGTGATCTTTTTCAGATCGCTGATATTGCGGCTTAATACCGCCGCCATAAATTCAGCAGGGTAATGGGCTTTAAGGTAACCGGTCTGGTAGGCCACAAGCGCGTAACAGGTTGAATGAGATTTATTGAAAGCATATTGCGCAAAGGATTCCCAGTCTGACCATATTTTGTTAATGATGTTTATGTCATATCCATTCTTCAGGCATCCCTCCTCGAATTTTTGTTTCATTTCATCCATAATGGATTTCGTTTTCTTACCCATCGATTTACGAAGAAAGTCTGCCTCTCCCTTCGTAAATCCTCCCAGTTCCTGGGAGAGTTGCATTACCTGTTCCTGGTAGACGGCAATTCCGTAGGAATCGCTGAGGTATTTTTCCATTACCGGCAGCGGATAATCAATTTTTTCAATCCCATGCTTTCTCCTGATAAACTTAGGGATGTATGTCATCGGCCCGGGGCGGTAGAGAGCATTCATTGCAATCAGGTCTTCAAACCTGTTCGGCTTCAGGTCCCTCAGGTATCTTTTCATCCCCGTTGATTCAAACTGGAAAATACCCGTTGTCTCTCCGTTGCTGAATAATTCGAAAGTTTTGGCATCATTAAGAAGTAATTTCTCAATATCGATCTCAATGCCTCTTAATTTCCTGATGTTATCTATTGTATCCTTGATGATGGAAAGAGTTTTTAATCCCAGAAAATCCATTTTAAGCAGTCCGACAGAGCCTACCTGGCTTCCGTCAAATTGTGTTACGTATAGTTTAGCATCCTTTGCTGTACACAGGGGGATATAGTTGTCGAGGGACTCCTTGCCTATTATGATGCCGCACGCATGGACACCTGTTTGCCTGACAGATCCTTCAAGCACTTCAGCATATTTAAGGGTTTGTGATATCAGCTTGTTTGACGATTCCCTTTCCTTTGCAAGCTCTGGCACTTCTGTATATGCCTCAGCAAGGGAGATCCCGGGTTTATCAGGAACAAGTTTGGCGAGACGGTCAGCATCGGGAAGCGGCAGTTTCTGTACCCTGGCAACATCCCTTATGGCCATTTTTGCAGCCATTGATCCGAAAGTGATTATATGGGCCACTTTATCATGACCATATTTATTCACTACATACTCCAGCACCGACTCCCTGCCATCCTCGTCGAAATCAATATCAATATCGGGCATTGAGATACGGTCGAGATTAAGGAACCGTTCAAAAAGGAGACCGTATTTGATTGGATCTATATCAGTGATTCTGAGACAATAAGCCACCGCCGAGCCTGCTGCCGAACCTCTTCCGGGACCAACCGAAACGCCCATTTCGCGCGCTGCCCTCAGAAAATCCTGAACTATGAGGAAGTATCCCGGATAACCTGTTTTTGCAATGGTCTCAAGTTCAAAA
>JADDYF010000308.1 GCA_015712185.1 Bacteroidales bacterium | reverse complement strand
TGTTGAATCCAAGGTCTTTTCTGTTCATAAACCGGAATTGACTGTTCGCAATCAGGGTACAGCAAATTAATGTTATTGAAACCAGGTTCTGGAAAACTATTAATCCGTTACGGATAACGGTATGTCCTGAGAAAAAATAATTACTTTTCCCGGGTGTGTTTATATTATATGAACTGATATACAGACTTGGATATATGCCTGTAACTAAGATGAAAATAAGCAACCCTGACAACAGGACAATGAGATTATGAAGTGTGCAGAACTGCGCTGCACTAACCGAAAATTCTGTAAGCCTTCCAAGCAGGGGATTAAAGAACCATAAAAATATTAATGTTAATCCTGCTGAAAGGAGGATAAATAAAACTGTCTCAAACATAAATTGTACAACCAGGTTGGCTCTGGATGCTCCCTGTAGTTTTTTAAGGCTAACTTCCTTCGATCTTGCAAAGGCATTGGCTATGGTCAGATTAATAAAATTGATCGCAGCAAGCAGGAGAATGAAAACAGAAACAGCTATCAGGATTCTGTTATATAATAAGTTACCGTGTTTAGTATTGCTTTCGTTTTCAAATTCAGGAGAATAATATATTTCATCAAATGGCCGAAGACGGAATCCCTGGTCATATTTGAATTTTCCAAGAAGCTCTTTTATATTTAATTCTGTCTCTGCGATATTAGCCCGATCCGGCAGTCTAAGATAAGTCGGGTAACTCCAGCCATCATAAGCTAAGAGTGTGCCGGGAGACCTTATCTTTTCAAGGCTCACTATAGATGCTATTACATCTATTTTAAGGTGAAGATAAGGGCAATCCTTAATGATCCCGGTGATTGTAAAATCGAACTGATTTTCAAATCTGACTAACTTTCCGATCGCATCTGTTGTACTAAAAAGACGTTTTGCTACCGATTCTGTCAGAACCAGGGAAAAAGGAAGTGTAAGAGCCTCATCAGGATCTCCGGCGATAAAATCAAGCGGCAGTACTTTGAAAAAGGTACTGTCTGCAAAAACCAGGTCTGTAAGATTAAATGGGACATTATCTACCTGTATTCCTACATCAGTCCAGAAATTTAGTCTTGCAGCAGTAATCTGGTTACTAAGGTTCTGATTCAGCGTATGGCCTATGAATGGCGGCATGCTGGCCCATTGTGCTTCAAGACGGTATATCCTGTTGCTGTTCTTTATTCCGCTATCGTATCTGTTTTCATGGATGACATATGACCAGATTATCAGTACTGCAGCGATGCTTATTGCCAAACCCAGTATCTTGATTAATGCAGATGCAAGATTGTTCCTGAAGTCTCTTAACATTATTATAAACATTCTGATCATAACTATCTTTATTAGTTAAAACAGACTATAATTCCAGTTGTACCATTGCCGCTTTGCGCCCTTGCACCTTTTATTCATATCTTAATGCCTCAACGGGATTCCTCGTCGCAGCCCGCCAGCTTTGCCAGCTGACCGTAACCAGAACAATGAAAAAAGCAACAAAGCCTGCCAGTGCAAAGATCCACCAGCTTAGCCTGGCTTTAAAAGCAAAGTTTTCGAGCCATTTATGTGCAATAAACCATGAAACAGGTGTAGCGAGAATAAATGCAATTGCAAGCCACTTTATGAAACCACGGTTCAGTAATTCCAGTACTTCCGATACTTTCGCTCCATTGATTTTGCGAATTCCAATCTCTTTTACCTTTGAAAGGCAAATCATAAAAATCTGACCCAGAATTCCCATACAGGTCAAAGCAATAGCAATAAGTGAAAAGAAGGTGATGGAGCTGGCAAGTTTCTCCTCTTTAACATAGAAGGACTGAAAAAAATCATCATAAAAAATAAAAATGAATGGTTCATCAGGTGAGATTGATTTCCATACTTTCATGATCTGATCTATCTGCTGCCCGGTATTTCCGGCTTCCAGTCTCACAGAAAGAACATTACTATAACGGGCACCGTTAAATACTAAAGCCAATGGTTCAACAGTCTGATGATAAGATACAAATTTGAAATCGTTGATTATTCCAATTACACCGAGTCCGACTTCCTGACCAATATCACACTTTTTACCTTCAAAATTTTCCCATCCGAACTGTTTTAATGCTTCTTTATTGATCAGACAGGTTTTGTTCAGGTCTCCTTCAAGGAAATCACGTCCGTCAAGCAACTCAATACCCATCGTATTCAGAAAATTTTCGCCGACATAAATGCAATTAACAGTAATACTATTTTTGTTTATGCTGATATCCATCCTATGATTGATCATTCCCGGACAGCCGCTGCTCAAAGTTGTATTTCTGACAAATGACAGTTTCCCAAGCTCCTGCCTCAGGGCGTCGGTTTGCCGGAAGTTATGAGGAATATCTATACGCATTAGCATCTCCCGGTTAAAACCCGGGTCGGGGTGATTCATAAAACCAAGTTGTCTGAAAATGACCATAACCACAGTAATCAGTGCGATCGAAACAGTAAGCTGAAATGTCAGCAGAGCCTGTTTCCAGATTTGTTTCCCGTTTCGTATCACTCTGATTCCTGAGAGGAACCGGGTAATACTGAACCTCGACAACATGTATAAAGGGGCGAAGCTGTTGAGCAGTATCACTAGCACTACTGCTAAAAGAAAGAATGGAGCAACTGCCAGCAAATCATATAACCTCAGATGCAGTGCCTTTCCAAATAGACTTTCAGAATAAGGCAGTGCCATATCAGTAATAAACATTGACAGTATGAGGGAGATCATAATTCCCAGGGTGACTTCTGCAATAGTATATCTAACCAGATCTCCCCGGCCTGCTCCAAAGGTCATTTTAATACCAATTTCCCTGAATCTGGAGTATTGCATCGAAACCGAATAGTTCAGGTAATTAATGCTTGAAAGAAGAAGAATTATAAGAGCAATCGCCAGGAAAATTCTTAAAAGGTCCGGATTCCCTTTCGCATGTCTGCTCTTTATGGTGAGTTCTGATAAGTAGATGTCATCCAGGCTCTGCAGGGCGAGGCTGTCAACATCCAATGGTCTCAGGTTAGCCGATTTATTAAGCTCATCGGCAAAATTCTGTGGAACTGTTCCATCTTTCAGCATTACAAAAAGATTGGTCGGATTGTACTTTTTACCGTTGGTAATGGTATTCGAGAAGCGGAATTTTTCATTTTCGCTGTTAAGTATCACGTCGGCCCTGAAACTGGAATTGACTGGTAATTCATTAAAAACTGAAGTGACAGTCGCATAAAAATAATTACCAATGTTAACCTGTCGGCCAAGCGGATTTTGAGTCCCAAACAGAGACTTTGCGAGCGGATCGGAGATGGATACCGATTCTTTTCCGTCGAAAGGCTTTCCCGACAGGCTTTCTGTTATATCTACTGAAAAAATT
>JADDYF010000285.1 GCA_015712185.1 Bacteroidales bacterium | reverse complement strand
GGGATACCACAGAAGAGGATATCGGGGAGTTTGTCGATTTGTTAAAGGATGAATTAACTAAGAAGTAGTAAGAATGAAGAACCTTCGATTGATGGATTAAGAATTGAAAAAATTCTGCATTCTGATTTCGATTGTTCTGCATTCTTAAATCAAAAAAGGGTGTCGTGACGGCACCCTTTATATATATTCAAAAAATGAGTTTTATTTAAGCGTAAAGGTAATTGGCACCATGTACCAGACAGGGACGGGTTTTCCGCCCTGCTTACCCGGCTTAAATGCCGGAAGTGTACCGACAACACGTTTTGCTTCTTCATCAAGTTCAGGATCGACTCCTTTAAGAATGCTGACCTGGCTGACACCGCCTTTTGAAGTAACGCAGAATCTGACAACCACCCTTCCCTGTATATTGTTTTCCTTTGCAACTTCGGGATAAACAGTATGTTCGGCTATATAAGCGAGAAGCGCTTCATCACCGCCAGGGTACATCGGCATCTCTTCAACGACCACAAACGGTTCGGGTTCAGCTTCTTCTTCCTGAACCTCTTCTACAACTTCCTCTACAACCTCAACATTAACGTCTTCATTCTGTACCTCAACCTGGGCATCATCAGCAGTCATAAGCCGCACAACTTCCTCGGGTTTAACTGAGTCTACAACAACCGGAGGAACGTATCTTGCCTGTTGTACCACATCTGCCGGCGGAGGAGGGGGAGGGGGAGGAGGGGCAACCTGTTCGGCAGGCTGATCCAGATTCTCCAGCTGTATTTCCACCTGTCTTTCCTTGCGCTGCTCTCTGCTTACGGCTGCCTTGGCATTAAGATATGGTGTGACAACACCAACAGTTATTATGACTAATCCGATAACCAGCGCAATAAGCATATTCCTGGAGTATTTCTTACGCAGCCGGTAGGCTCCATACTCCTTGTTCCTGTTCAAAAACACAATATCATCAAATGCAGGAACTCTGATTTTTTCTTTTGCCATTTTCTTAAGAGTTTACGGGTTAATTGGTTGAACCGGTTGTTGTACCGGGAGTAATGCCGGCTTCCCTTTCAACCATTCTCTCTTCATACCATGCAATGTCAACAAATGTATAACGGGCTATTCCGCAGATATTCATCTCATCGAGAATATCAACAAAATTGCCGTAATTAGCCAGCTTGTATGCTTTGATAAGCACAATTGGACCTGTATCATCATCCGATTTCAGCTTCCTGATCGCGCCCTGCATAGAGTCCTGGGAGATAGCGATCTTACCCGAAAGAACGTCGTTCGTGAAATCCTGGATTCTCTTTGCAAGGGTTCTGTTTCTTTCAAGGAGCAGCTGCCGTATACCGGTAGCGCTGAAATCTGTTTCACGCAAAGGCGGCAGGATCGGAGGAACAGCACTGTATTCCTCAGGTTTAACTGTTCCGGGATATGTGTAGACTTTATTTTCCGGGCCAAGTATAATATTCACTGTACGGCTTGCAACGATTTTTGGAGCCTCCTGGGGATTCTGGAGTTTCTCGGGAAGAACAATCTCCATGATCTTTGCCTTGCTGAAAGCAGTGGTCAACATAAAGAATGTGATCAGCAGACACATAAGGTCTACCATCGGTGTCATATCTATATGCGGGGCGAGTTTCTTAGGTTTCTTTCTTCCGCCTTTTCCCTTTTCCTCAACAATTATTTCTGCCATATTATTTACTGTTGCTGAATTTCATCAAGGTTAATTTTAGTTGCTTCAAGGCTTGTAACCAGATTAAACCTGTGCACATTCCTCTCCTGCAGAATATCAAGGGTTTTTTTGACTATCGGAAATCCGGTTTTGGTGTCTCCCTTAATACTAGCCTGCACGTTGGGATTTTCCTGGCGTATATAAAGGATCCACATAGCCAGCTGGTTATCGGTAGAATCGACCGGGATCCCTGTCTGAAGTGCATTCCTGACAGTGTTCTCTCTGGTGCCAAGGAACTCCTTCATTTTCTGTATAGGTAAACCGATGGATGAAGGATATTTCTCAAATTCTCTCAATTCCTCTTCAGTAAACTCAATACCGTACCTGTTTCCCATCGCAGTAAGCACCTTTGGTCTGAATTTATATGCGGTATCAGGTCCGTTATCAAAGTTTATGAAGATCTTGTCGTCAGGTGAAAGAAGGAATGTCATCGTATTGAAATCAGGTGTGGGTTTCTCTGATATCGAAAAAGGAGTTTCAACAGTAGCCGGTTCAGGCTGGCGCATCGTTGTGGTAAGCATAAGAAATGTCAGAACCACAGCAAATGTATCAACCATCGGCGTCATGTCGATGCGGGGTGACTTGGTTGGTAGTTTAATCTTTGGCATTGTAGCTTTCTTTAATAAGATTTAACCAAAAGATAAATCTGCGATTAAACATTTTTCAATGAAGCAGCAAAATTCTGTGTCAGACTGAAACCTGCTTCATCAATCTTAAACGTGTATGAGTCAATTGTTGATGAAAAGAAATTAAATGCAATGATTGACAGGGTCGATCCTGTGATACCGAATGCCGTATTCACAAGAGCTTCGGAAATACCTTGTGAAAGAGCAAGAGCATCAGGAGCACCCGACTGGGCAAGAGCGGCAAATGCGCGGATCATACCCAAAACTGTACCGATAAGACCGATCAACACAGAAACCGATGCAAGGGTTGAGAAGATAACCATGTTTCTTGAGAGCATTGGCAGCTCAAGAGCTGTTGCTTCTTCAAAGGATTTCTGGATCGAAAGGATCTTCTGGTCTTTTTCAAGTTCTTTGTCTTTTTGCAGGTCGCGGTAACGGGTAAGGCCGGCTTTCATAACGTTTGCGAGTGAACCTCTTTGCTTGTCGCAGGCTTCCATTGCTTCCTCAATTTTATCTTCAGCAAGAAGACCCTGAAGCTTATGAACGAAAGTATTAAGTCTGCCTCTTCCCTTTGCTCTGTTAAGAGTGATCAATCTCTCAATAATGAAAATAATAAGGGTTAAAACGCAGGTCATCAGAATTGGCACGATAAAACCGCCTTTGTAGACTATACCAAGGTAATTACCTTCCAGCGGATGACCTTCCGGGTTGCCACCTACGAAATTAACCGGGTTACCCATCACATTGACAAACAGAAGATAGGAAACCACAAATGCTATTAAAATAGCAGTTACTGCAAAGATATTCTGCAGTGCATCTTTGAACGAACTTCCTTTTTTACTCATTTTTATCGATTTTGTTTAGGTTAAGATTTTACGATTTGCAAATATATAATGTTTTCAATTATTCTCTTCCAACTATAACTGAAATATTATTAAGTTTTTAACAGATTGAAATAAATATTCCATAAGAAAGACCTTTCATTTGCCGGATACCCTGTCAGATTTTATGTTAATTTTTTCCCCCGGTTTATTTTTCAAGGGAGACGTTATATTGTCTTGATTTTGTAATAGGTATTTCCTTGGCTATGTAACCTTTGGCGCTGATAATAAGAACCTCTGATCCCTGCGGGATTTCAAACTTATATTCACCCTTCGCATTAGTCAGATTCTCTGCTGCAGTATCCTTTACCCTTACTGAGGCAAACGGAATAGGCTGACCTGTTGCTGCATCCCTGATAACACCTTTAATTTCATTCGGGTTGATCCCTTTCTTCACCAGCGCAATAAAATCGTGGACATAATTGATCTGGCCTTTTGCATATGAATTCACCGGGTCAAGCGCAAGCACCCTGTTGTAGTCATCCTCCGACCTGGCAAGAATCGCGAGCCTGCCCTCGTTGGTTTTTTCATTTCCGGCCATCCTCAACTCAAGTCCGCCAAGATAGGAATACCCTTTGATTTTATTATCCTTATTATTCGAATTAAGCGTCACCATCCGGTTATAATAATCCTTTGACCTGCTGTAATTATCCTTTATCATATGATAATACCCGAGATAACCGAAAGCCTCCATCATCTCGTCCTCGTATTTTAATGAGTCAGTCCTGGCTGCAT
>JADDYF010000280.1 GCA_015712185.1 Bacteroidales bacterium | reverse complement strand
CTGTTTATGACCATTCTGCATTCCTTCAGCTCGAAGCAGCAAGAAAGGCTGTTGCTGAACAAAAGGGTACCGGCCGTTAAGAGAGGTTGTCTCCTCCGGAGCTCCTGTATCATTATCCCTGACCGAAACTACAAACATGCCGCCCCCCGCTGTTGCGGGGCAGGCTCTTCGGGACTTGAACGTCTGTGAACCTATACATTGCTACAAACATACCATGCCTAAGAGACTCGGGAACTAGGATAATCCAAATTACCGGGCCGCATCGCGCCTGCCCTGACAGAATCGTCAGGGGCGTCATGTTTGTAACCTCATGCATGATATAAAGGTTATGAGCCGGGTACCGGCGGAATGTTTCTAGTAATCAACTATACTTATAATATCAGAGCTCTGGAGGCTATTGTTTTAGCAAAACCCGGGTTGTTAAAGTATGCCCTGATAATTTTATTTGACTTATATCTCTCTCTTTCCTAACTTTATCATAATCAATAAATCCTCAAATGCCAATCTGGTCTGCCGAAATAAAAGAACTTGAGAAACTATATAACTCCCTCAAAGGTCAGCTGCCCGATCTTGAGAAGGAACTGGAACGGCTGATCAAGGCTGATGATGAAAACATGATTCTCCTTTATTCAAGAAGATGCCTTGAAGTTATCATAACTGACCTTTGTGAGTGTGAACTTAAAAGGGACAGGGGAAGTGAACCTCTCAAAGGGATAATTGATAAGCTGCACAAGGATAAAAAGATATCTGCTCATATTATCGCTTCAATGCATGGCTTGAATGAGCTGTCGACATTCGGAACGCATCCAAAGGATTTCGATCCTGAGCAGGTAAAGCCAGTCTTAAATAATCTTAATATAATTATCAAATGGTACCTGAAATACAGTACCACTATAAAAGATAAAAATGACAAGCCGGTTGAAATGATCCAGCAGGACATAAAAATCTCAGATGAGAAAAAGAAAAGTCTCCGGATCTCAAAGAAGAAGCTGATAACTTTGCTCGCCGGGATAACATTTATTGCTATTGCTGTAGTTGCAGTTATAATTTTTACCAATACCATTGACGGTGAAAAACAAGCAAGCAAGTTTGAAAAATCTATAGCTGTACTGCTTTTCAATAATTACAGCGGAGATCCTTCCCAGGATTATCTGAGTAATGGTTTGACAAATGAGATAATCGGACATTTGTATAAAATAAAGTCCTTCGAAAGGGTGGTCCCGATAGAATATGTATTACCTTATAAAGGGGCTGATAAAAAACCATCCATGATTGCCGATGAACTGAAAGTGAATTATGTTCTGGCAGGTAATTACAACAAGACTGGAGACACAATCAGGATAACAGCGCATCTTATCGATCCCAAAAAAGATAAGACATTATGGCAAAACGGATATGATCAACCATATAAAAGAATAATTACAATACCGGCAGAAATAGCATTACAGGTAACAGATCATCTGAAGACAAATCTGACGAGCCTTGAAAAGCAGAACATTATAAGAGTACCTACAACCAGCCAGGAAGCATACCAGATTATGCAACAGGCAAATAATCTGCTTAATACAAGTACTTACGAGTCATACGATCAATTATATGATTTAAGTCTGAAAGCCATCGAATTAGATCCTGCCTATGCAGATGCATATGCCCTGGCAGGGAATATGCTTATAGGAAAAGGGAACACATGGGGAGAAGTTGCGATGCAGACAATTATACGGGATGCTGTAAAATTATTGGATAAAGCTCTTGAACTTGATCAAAATAATGCAGGTGCCCATCTCGGGCTGGCAATGTATAATGATTTTATAAAATGGGATTATATCAGGGCTGAAGAAGAGTTTTTGAAAGCAATTGAACTTTCTCCCAATAGCCAGGCATTCATGAGGGTATATAGTGAGTTCCTTCAACGAAGAAACAGGCTTGAAGATGCCCGTGCATATAGAATAAAAGGTGAAGCTGATCCAATAAGAATAGATATATTATACCGGGTTTTATCAGGCAAAAAGGATGAGGCACAGAAGTATCTTAAACCTTATCTTCAATCAAAGAATACTTTTGCAGGAGAGTACTTTATATGGCTCGAAGACTACGAAGCCGCAAAATCAATTTTTGAAGCTGCGCTACAAAATAAAAATCAATATGTGCTGAGGCCAAGATATCAGGCTTGGCTGGCACTGGCATATTATAAAACGTATGATCGTCAGAAAGCTCAGGCAATTATTGATCAGTTAATCGAAAAAAGCGATACTTCATTAGCCGGAAGTCCGGAATTCTATACAGGCTGGTATTACAGCGGGATCGGAGAGCTTGATTCTGCCTTTTACTGGCTTGAGAAGGCATATACAAACCGCTGCCCGGAGCTGCCATGGCTCAAGGTTGATCCCGTGTTTAAGAATCTCAGAAGTGACTATCGTTATTGGGATTTGTATGAACGGACCGGGCACAAAGCGTATGATGATTACAGAGCAAATTTGAAAAAGTAGAAAGGTTTTGCAGAAAACGGGTTATCACATTTTCAATCAGCGGACACAGCACAACAGAGTAAAGAAATGGATTAAAAAGGCAGGGAATGCTGTAGAAGATAGTGGTGAGTATTGAGAGATGAGTGATGAGAGGTGAGAGTTTAAATTTACAGATAATGTAATAATTAATCTGATTCTATGTCAAAATGAACTTTTAGCACGAGGGTAAAAATGAAAATGTCAAAAATCACACGCCGGAAATTCATTTGTACAACCTCCACACTGGCGGTTGGTTCCACAACATTCGGATTTAAAAATCTCATTTCCGGCGACCTTGCCAGGAGTCGTGGTAAAGAATACGTAAGCATCGTAAGGATAAAGAATGGAAATGTATCCGGTGCTGTAGAAGAAGCAGTAGAACTGATTGGCGGCATAAAATCCCTTACAAGGGGCAAAAACAAAATAATGCTTAAACCGAACCTTGTTGCCGATAGTCCCGACTGTACAACAAAACTCATTGTCGTAAAGACGCTTGCACAATTAATGCAAAAGGCCGGAAAAGAAGTTTGTATAGGAGAAGGATCTGCCGCAGCGTCTTCATTTAACTTCATTAATGATGAAATTTTCAGAACCAGGAAAAGAGAGATCCTTGATGGCATGCAGCAGCGTGTTTTTGATGTCCTGGGTTATACTGAAATGGCAAAATCACTGGATGTCCCCCTGATCAACCTTCATTCCGGAGATATTGTCGAGGTACCTCTGAAAAACGGACTCGCCGCAAGATCAGTTAAAATACATAAGACACTTACAGAACTCGATCTGCTCTGTTCAGTTCCGATGATGAAAACACATGTCCTTGCAAGAGTCACACTCGCAATGAAAAACTTAATTGGTCTTTACCCTGGAACAGAATATTATTCGGTGCGCTCATGGCTTCACGACAGAGCTGTAGAAGCAGGTTCCCCCGGTGTTGCCTATGAGGTAATTGACATGAATAATGCAGTCCCGACAGGGCTGTGTGTAATCGATGCATCTATGGCTATGGAAGGAAATGGTCCGACAGGTGCTCCGCTTGTTGAGATGGGATTGATAATTGCAGGTACATCACCCCTGGCAGCGGATATGGTTGGTGCAACTCTCATGGGATTTGAGTTAAATGAAATACCGGCCATTACTCTTGCTCATAAAACCGGAAGCCTGCCCCTGACACTTGAAGATATTGAGATCCGCGGTCAAAACATTGGACAATGCAAACGCCAGTTTGTAAAACCTAATTCAGTGAAGTGGACTGATATAAGCACATCATGGGGAGTAAAAGAATTATAAAAAGATGCATCAATAAAGACCACTGATGTTACTTCGTAAGGCTCAGTGCTGGCAGAGTTTAGTTTAACTCTTATCACTCTTTTTATATCTTTATCTGGTCAAACTTTAAATCAAATAGTGTAATTCAGATATTTAATGAGAATAATTGTTGTCTCCCTGTTAGTTATACTTATTGCTCCGGGAGTATTATCACAACCCTTATCGGCAAGGTTAAAACATACTGTTATTATCGATACTGACTGCGGAATTGATGATATGCGTGCCATAAGCCTGATGCTCGCGCGACCTGAAATAACAATAAAAGCAATATTATCGTCGGATGGATCATTGCCCCCCGCAGAAGGTGCCGGAAAGATTTATTCTTTGCTTCGTGAATTCGGCAGGGATAATATCCCAATTGCCAGCGGCGATGTGGTGGATGGGATAAATCCTGCATGGCGTCCGTTCAACAGCAGCATTATATGGGGAAGTCAAATAGGCGGTCAGATCACATATCCGGGCAGTGCAGATTACCTTTCAGAAACACTGCGGAATGAAAATGAAAAAATAACATTGGTTTGCCTCGGAGCACTGACAAATATAGCCAGAGTGGCTAAAATAGATGAAGCTCTGTTATCGGGGATTGAACGAATTATCTGGTACAATGATTCTGCAAGACCATTAGAGGGATTCAATTATGAATGCGACAGGGAAAGTGCTGAGCTGCTTCTCAAATCAGGTGTGAGTATCAATATCATTTCAAATCTGGATAAGGCTGATGCGTCGTTTGACTTGTCACTATATAGTATCTGTCAGAAATCAAACACCCTGCTGGCCGGTGTCTTACGAAATGTGTTCAATCAACAGCCGGTTCTTGAAAAATTAAACCAGACCCATTTCAGGTTATGTGACGACCTGGTGGTTATATACCTTACAAATCCTGAATTATTCGGAATTAACATAATGACAGATAATTTATATATCAGATATAACCAGGATTATAATGTCGAAGGAGTCAGGGAAGCAATAAGCGATATGATAACCGGCAAGTATGTTTCGGAGCGTAACATTGTATTCAGCAGGTTTCCTGTCCAGCGGGAAATGTATAACTACGATGTCCGGCCAATCATAGATTCTGCAATTTTACGATACGGCTATGACGAATGGAAAGCCAATGTGATGACGGATGAGTTTCACGGACACCTGGGAGTATTTTCAATTGTCGGAGCCAAAATGGGTATTAAGGCCCGTGAATTGTTTGGCGTCGGCACCGACATGTTAGAAGTTACTACATATGCCGGGACCGAACCACCATACAGCTGTTTAAATGACGGGATTCAGGTAAGCACCGGCGCAACCTTAGGTATGGGGACAATCCATCTGGCTGCTCGCGGCAAAACCGTGCCATCGGCAGTATTCACATATAAAAATCGTTCTGTAAGAATCAGCCTTAAAAAAGAATATCTCGAACAGGTAGATGCAGATATTAATGAAGGGATTGAGAAATTTGGATTAATGGACGACGGCTATTGGAAGCTTATTCGCCATAATGCGCTGAAATATTGGGTTGAATGGGACAGAGACAAGATTTTTGATATTGAAGAAATCGGTCCAAAAAAATGAGGCTGTCTTAAAAGTCCTTTGTGTCCCTTTGCGATGCACTTTGTGTTATTTGTGGTTAAGTTCAAATCATTGAACCACAAAGGTTCAC
>JADDYF010000278.1 GCA_015712185.1 Bacteroidales bacterium | reverse complement strand
CGAGAACAGATATTTTTGTTGACAGTCCTTTGGCTGTCAATGCTACAACTGTTTTCAGGATGCATCACGAATGCTTTAATAAAGAGGTTCTTCGTGTAATGAAGGAGGATTCGGATCCGTTCGGATTCAACAGGTTGTTCTATATTACAAGACAGGAGGACTCAAAAAAGCTCAACGACCACAAGAAACCATGCATTATTATCTCTGCATCAGGTATGATGGAAGCCGGCCGTATAAAACATCACCTGGCAAACAATATTTCCAATCCGAAAAACACGGTCCTGGCGGTGGGATACTGCTCACCGGAAACTCTCGGAGCCAGGATCCTTAGAGGCGACAGGGAAGTATCAATTCATGGCACCATACACAAGGTCAATGCTGATATCAGAAAGATTGACTCATTCAGCGGTCATGGCGATTACAGGGAAATGATCGGCTTTCTGGGTTGTCAGGAAAAGAGCGCCATTGAAAGGACCTTTATTGTCCATGGTGAATATGAAACACAGAAGAATTATGTAGCCGAACTTCAGAAGGAAGGATTCAGACGTATTGAGATACCTGCAAAAGGGCAGGAGTATCAGGTGCTTTAGATTTGCGTGAATTTTATGATTGTTACGCAGTTATATACCTTCTCAGCTCTTTCCTTACTGCCTTGTAATTGGGGAATAACTCTTTCAGTAGCCTGTAATAATCCTTACCATGGTGGTGGTATTTCAGGTGGCACAACTCGTGAATGATGACATATTCCAGGAAAACCTCATCAAGCTTAATAAGTTCCGAACTGAGTGTAATTTTCCCTTCCGAGGTACAGCTTCCCCACCTGCTCCTAAGCGATCTGACAACGAGACGCGAGGGAGAGAAATAGTAACTGCTGAACTTCCGGAGGATTTCATCGGTTTTTTCCGGAAATATTTCCCTGGCTTTCTGCATATACCAGTTATCAAGCAGAGACTTTATCATATTGCTGGCAGCTCCGTTGACTCCTGCTTCGATTATATTATCATAATGACTTACATAAATTTGCTGTGAAGGATTTATTCTCAGTACATTCTCCTTTCCCATGAAAAGATGAGTTTCTCCGTCGATGTATCTTTTACCCTGGTTTAAGCGGATAAGTCTCGAATTATTTTCAACATGCTTTCTGATCCAGCCGACTTTTTCGCTGACGAACTGTTCTATTTTTTTTTCTGACGTCCTGTGCGGAGCTCTGACTACAATCCCATTGTCCGGGCTTATACAGATACTTAATGTACGCCGGGAGGAAAAAATAACTTTATACTTCAGATTCTCCATGCCTTCTTTTTCCTGTCCTTTTTTCCGGTTTCAGGGAATATTTATCCGGATCAGGCTGTCTATTATACAAAGAAGATTATCTGCAACAGGTTTAACAGATACAAATATATTCAAATACCCGTTGATTATATGTTTGTCAGTGATTTGTAAGTAATTATTAGCAAACATTCTTCACTTAGGTTAGTCAGGTTAGTTCTTAATCAATTGGGTAATTTTAACGGGGGGCAGTAAATCTGTCACCCGTTTCTTTTTTTGGCAATGAGAGTTAATGATCACGGCTAAATCTATTCTGCCTGTAGTTCTATAACTGAAATTTCTGGTGGCATCCATATCCTTACCGGTATCGCCAGGACACCCAGACCGCGATTTACATACAGCTGCTGGTCGCCTTTTGAATAAAGGCCATTCCAATGCGGGTAAAAGTACTGTGATGGACTCCATCTGACCTTCCTGGTGAGTATCCCTAACTGCATTCCGTGCGTATGCCCTGCCAGAGTGAGTTCAATGTCTGTCTTACCGGTAACATCCTCCTCCCACTGATTGGGATCGTGACACAGGAAGATCCTTAAGTCTGCACTTTCAAGCCCATACATCGCTTTTCCCAGGTCACCGTGTATAATGTCGGGGTGTGTGCCCCCGGTTGTCACACCTATCATTGCCACCATTGCACCGTTTACGTTCACAATTGTATGTTCATCGTTGAGAATATAATAACCAGAAGAATACATCATCTCATTCATTCTTAACGTATTGGCTATCAGAGCTGAATCTGTCCTGACCGGCAGATAGGACCCGGAGTCGTGGTTGCCGAATACAGCAAAATTCCCGTACCTGCCTTTAGCACTTGCCAGAATTGTATCAAAACCCTCAAATTCCCTCCATCCGCATGTAACAAAATCACCTGTATTAATAATAAAATCAGGATTATAACCCGCGATTTTTTTCATGACCTCTTTAAGCAGACTCTTGTGGTGGTGGAATCCGCTGAGGTGCACGTCAGATAACTGGACAATCCGGAGTCCGTCCAGGGAAGGATTAAGGTTCCTTATCCTTATTTTTATTTCTTCGGTCTTAAAATTGAATCTCCCTGCAAGTGTACCATGTGCAAACAGTGAAAAGATTACAATTGCTATTGCTGTTCCGGTATTTGTCAGCGATCTGTAATATCCACCGTTTTTCCGCTTTAGGAATTTCCCTGTAAAATGAAAAACAATGACCACAATCCTCGGGAAGACAACAGCTGTGATCATTCCGTTGAGGTTCATCCGTGACCATATATTAAAACTTGTGTCAGCATATCCGGTATAGGTATTTATTCCGATTATCAGTATCCACAGCCATATGCTGAGTAAAATATGAAAGGTGATTATTATATGGTACAGTACCTTTGAATTTCTGGAAAAATGCTCTTTAAGAACAATGAGTGTAACAACTTCAATTATGATAAGAAGTATAACAAAAAGCATCATGGAATTTTTAGGCTTTAAAAATAGTCATTAATAGATTACGGTGAATATTCTTACTTTCGCCTTCATTAATGGTTTTTCTAAGATGACAGAGGTATTGTTTTATGATCCTTTATTCAGACCTGATGCGGATCTTATTTATTCTGTTATAGTGGCAAGGTACAAGGAGAGGTGGATATTCGTCCGTCACCGCGACCGCAGCACATGGGAGATTGCCGGCGGGCACATTGAAGAAAATGAAAAACCGTCAGAAGCAGCCAGACGAGAGCTGACTGAAGAAACAGGAGCTGTGAAATTTGACCTTCAGTGTATTGCGACATATTCAGTGCAGAAGGATGGAGTGACGGGATATGGCAGGCTCTATTTTGCAGATGTTTATGAACTTGCTGATGTCTCTGACGTCTCAGAGATAGAAGAGAGAGCGATCCTTAATCAACTTCCGGAAGATCTTACTTATCCTGATATCCAGCCGCACCTGTTCAGAAAGGCTGTTGAATATCTCGAAAGGTGAGGGAGAGCTCAGATATACTCAAAGCTTACATTTTTAAGCCATTTGTCCTCAAGGAGCCGGGCAATCCGCTTGACGACTGTCCGGCGTATTTCAAGTTCGACAGGCAGGGTAGGATCCTGATGCGCGATATTTATTCTTGTACCGATAATAAAATGGATTTCATCGCTTTCCATTATAAGCTTTACAATTTTATCGGCAGGCCCGTTTCCGAGGCGTACACTATTACTAAATGATTTCAGAATTTCATTTACCTTCTGGAGTGTCAGAATTCCTTCAGTAACCAGATCAATCCCCTCCAGAAAGCTTTCAGGCGGCAGTTCAGGATCTTCGAAAATCAGTTCATCGACGATAGTCCTGTTAAGCTCCCTGGCTACTATATCGGCTGTTGTCCCTCCGCAAAGGATAACCTTGCCCTCGTATTTCTCCACCTTTCCGGCAAGCTCCTTGTCTTTCTCCTTTTCGTAAGGCGGACCGGTGCATATCAGCAGTTTACGAGGCTCCCTGAAATAGATGGCAGCGCAGCTTATATCATCCCGGGCCTTGTATGAATCGTTCTTATGTGCCATGGTGACTATTTTTCCGGCAAGCATAACTGCAGATATGGATGCTTCACCAGAGACAAGCGTCACTGCATAAGCAGCTATGTTATCCCTCTCCCAGCCGAACGGGTAGGCTTCACTTCCCATGCCGCTCTGCGACACACCATCAGAACAGAAGATTATCCTGTCCTCTTTCAGGGGCATGAAAGAACATGCCTTTAGGATCTTACCGGAGTGTTTGCCTTTTTCGAGTATCACCTTTTTCCAGCCCGGATCAAATATCCGGTTACCACGCAGAATAATTGCCGGGGGATTGTCATATTCGAGTATTGTAACCTTGCCGCTGCTTTCGATGTCAACTATCGTAAAGGTGGAATAACTGATCTTCCTCTCGCTGCATACCGGCAACGTGTTCATAATGATCTCTGCAATACGGTCAACTTCTTTGTGTTCCTGAGTGAAATTCAGGGCCATAGTGGAGGTGAGGGTTGCGAGGATATTGGCTTTTACCCCGTGTCCCATGCCGTCCGAAAGTACGGCAATGACCCTGTCTTCTTCCTTTATATACCTGTACAGGAAAACAT
This sequence comes from Bacteroidales bacterium, assembly GCA_015712185.1. Classification (GTDB taxonomy): domain Bacteria; phylum Bacteroidota; class Bacteroidia; order Bacteroidales; family VadinHA17; genus LD21. The sequence continues at coordinate 2,677 of JADDYF010000278.1, read as the reverse complement.
CACCGCATATCCTTTCACCGTCATAATTGCGTTGCTGGCTGTTGACTTCTATGTAAAAATCCTTATTCACCGCAGCTACTTCCTGTCTTTCTCAACATTACCTTTCTTTCTGTACGATTCAATTATTGAATTGAGCATTTGTTCAGTCTCAGAGGCTCCCTCACCCAGGAGAAATCCAATCTTCTGCACCATTTCCAGGTTCTTTTCTATAACTTCGCTTACCCTGCTTGTGACTTCTTCACCCTGTATCTCGGGTGAGAAAACATCGCGTATGATAGCGCCGCACATCTTGTTCTTCTTTATGGGGAAAATGGAAATATTCAGCATCTTCTCCTCAAACTTTACGTCCTTGCTTACTACAGGCTCATCTTCCTTCAGAACAAAGATGAACATGTTATAAATGTTGAAGGGGATCATGGTTTTAATGTCGGCACCGGCCAGTCCGGGAATGACATCAGAAATTGCTTTCGCGTCTTCGCCGATAGTGTTTATAAAGCTGCGGTTTGAATGAAGGATTTTGAGGTTATTATCAACAATTACGACACCTGTCGGAAGTTTCTCCAGCATATTGTTCATCATGTCGGAAGTGTTCTGGGCAATCTCTTTTTCGTGCCGGGCGAGCTCCTCCGATTCCTTTAAGGCTCTTTTTGTCTCAGCAAGCTTTCTGTTAGTCTGTCTGAGGGTTTCGATATACTCCTGTTTATTCCGCAGGTTATATGTATGGCACATCTCGGGGACGGCCAGGCCCTTGGCAACTGTTGATGCGAATTCACGGCAGGATCTGTATCCGCAGGCTCCGCAATTTACCTCCTCATCAGGGTTTTCCTTTCCGATAATCTTAAGGACCTCATTTATTGCTTCGGCAGGTGGCTCGGGAATTCTCTGGTCATTTGGAGTGAAGCTCCTTGAATAATCGAGTTTTGACCATTTATCCATATTTTTCTGCCAGAGTGCTTTGTCGAGCTTACCGACTCTTTTTTCGGTATAACGCCTCACCAGAGCCCTTCTCCTGAACCGTTCCCTGTGATGTTCCATCCCGGGACCAAGAAGGCAGCCATGGCAGAAAAACAGATTGAAATGGTGGTGAATGGTATCGATATATTTATCGAAATCATTTATAGCCTCGAGGACATCCTCCTTGCCGGCTGCAGTGATGACGTTGCTGGAAACCATGTCGCGTTTTATTCCGGCGGCCTGTATTATGCCTGCAGGCAGCGGATATAAGGCACCCCAGTATCCGTGCGGCGGATCGAATTCTGACATTTTTACGACCCTTTCCTGTATTTTATACTCTTCGAAGAGCTGTCTCAGCTCTATAAAAGTAAGAACTCCGTCGACCAGTTTTCCTGAGTTGTAAATCAGCGATTCATCTTTTGCGTCAATGCAGGGACCTATCTGTACAGCTGCAATATCAGGACCGTAAAGCTCTTTTACAACCATTGCAGTGGCAATCATTGGCGACACGAGAGGGGCAAGGTTTGGCACAAGCCCGGGGTGAAATTTCTCAATCAGCTTTACAACCGAAGGGCAATTGGCAGTTATATAATATTTACCTCCCGATTCGCTGAAAAGATCACCGTATTTTGCGGCAATCAGGTCCACTCCGAAAGAATCTTCGTGGACGTAGTCGAAACCGAGCGCCCTTATCATCGCAACAAACTTCCTGTAATCGGTTATGTCGTCAAATTCCGAGGCTATGCTCGGTTCAACAAGCGCAGCTGTCTTCCTGCCGGATGCCAGCAGCCGTTTCACCTCTTCCCTGGAATCACGGAAACCAATTGCATGCGGGGAACAGGAAACAAAACACAATCCGCAGCCAATGCACCTGCCGGGGAGGACTGCCGGATACGGTTTCTGAGATCTTACTTCGATTGCGTTTACCGGACATACCCTTACGCATGAATAGGAATTCCTGCATTTCGTGTCGTCGATATAAAGAATTTGTTTACTGTCACTCATACTTTTTCTTTCCGTGTATTATTGTTTTGTACCAGCCAGAACCTCTTCGAGTATGGCATCAATCTGCGAGAGACTTAAACCCTCAAAGATCGATTCATCAATCTTCAGGTTAGGTCCTTTGCTGCAATTGCCCATACAGCGGGCTCCTCTGAATACAAACCTGTCTTCGAGATGATTTTTCTTAAGATAATCGCGGATGTACATTACCACTTCCTTGTTACCTCTGGAGAAACATGAGCTGCCCAAGCAGATATGCATCTCAACCTTCCTGGCCATCTTCTTTACTGTTTATTAATAAACAACAGCTACAAAAGTAGTAAATATTTCAGACCCTTTCTATCTACAGAAACTGTAAAATTCATATAATAAATCACATAAATAATGGTTTTGTTTATTTCCTGATAACATTTATTAAAATAGCACCCTCAGCATTTCCTTTTGCAAGTAATTAAGAAACAATTGAATAACGACTTAGTAAAAGATGACGTTTAAATAATTTTTATTGTTAATTAATTAACAATGTTTATTTATTAACAATATAAACATTATCTTTGGTCGTTGTTTTTCATGCTGATGAGTGCAGAAATTGAATTAATCCTTAAGAAATACAAACCTGGAAGGAGGGAGTATCTGATACCGCTTCTACAGGATATACAGGAAAAATACGGATTCCTGTCAGAGGAAGCCATCATCAGGGCAGGCAGCTTTGTCGGATTAA
>JADDYF010000269.1 GCA_015712185.1 Bacteroidales bacterium | reverse complement strand
CACGGTATCCGATCCGGCTATCTTTCCGTCAATTAAATAATGTGGTCCGGTTGAGCATGCGGCAAATAAGATTGTCACAGCTACTGGATAGAAAATTCGTTTCATATTATTTTGATTTGATAATTTACAAATGTTGAACCTTTTACCGGATGCTAAGATAAGGATTATTGTTATCCTTTAGCTTCTCCGAGGTATCGGTTAATTAACTTAAGAGCTGCTTTGTACGAGGTAATCCTGCCTTCATATAGCTGTTGTTCCATCTGGTGCCTGAGCAATTTTACATTCCTGTTATTATAGAATGAATTTGTAAGATAATCGAGGATTGTATCATGCATCCTGATGACTTCCTGTTGCTTCCTGCGCTCTTCAAAATATCCGCTTTCCCCTGTAAAACCGACGTAGTTCATGATAAGTCCCCACAATTCCCTGATTCCTGTGTTTCCGAGGGCTGAGCAGGTCAGTACTTCTGTTTTCCAGCCCGACGGTGAAGCCGGAAAAAGATGTAAGGCATTCTGATATAAAATCCTTGCTGCTTCAGCTGCAGCTTTGTTCTGACCATCAGCCTTGGTAATGGCTATAGCATCTGCCATTTCCATAATACCGCGCTTTATGCCCTGCAATTCATCCCCTGCGCCTGCAAGCATCAGGAGAAGGAAAAAATCGACCATCGAATGAACTGCTGTTTCAGATTGTCCTACCCCTACTGTTTCAACAACTATGACATCAAAACCAGCTGCTTCGCACAGAATGATAGTTTCCCTGGTTTTCCTGGCAACACCTCCTAGCGTACCCGCTGTTGGTGAAGGTCTTATAAATGCATGCGGGTGAGTGCTCAGCTTCTGCATCCTGGTTTTGTCACCAAGTATGCTTCCTTTTGAATGTTTACTGCTGGGATCTATTGCAAGTACTGCAAGTTTCCTGCCTTCACCGGTAATGTGCAATCCGAAAGTTTCGATGAAGGTGCTTTTCCCGGCTCCGGGAATGCCTGTAATACCTATTCTGACTGACCTGGCACTGTAAGGCAGACACTTTTCTAAAATTTCCTGAACAATATCGTAGTGCTCCGGCAGCGAGCTCTCAGCAAGGGTAATAGCCCTGCTCAGGATGGTCCTGTTCCCTGCGAGGAGTCCCGTAACATACTCGTCAACAGAGTATTGTTTTCTTTTTTTCCTGTTTCTGCCGTTAAAAACCTCCGGATTAATGCTCGGAGGCTGAACCACAGGTTTTTGTACTTTCAGCCTGCTGTTATGCTTTTTGCTCTCTTCCATCCTGTAATCAATTGTTACAAAAATAACAAAAGGGTACCACAAAGCTTAATGGTACCCTTTTTAATGATAATTATTGTCTACGCTCAGCTCTGTCTATTGTACAACTGCTACCGGTTCAACCTCTGCATTCAGCATCAGAACCACCTCCGAATTTTTGGGATCGTTGGTATAAACATAAATTGCCTTTGTTTGCTTTCCTTTATAGTTCCCTGAATTGAAAGTAGCTTTTATTGAGCCGGACTCACCCGGTCTGATTCCTTTACCCTGCTGACCCTGCTGGACTGCGGTACAACCGCAGGTTGATCTGACATACCTGATTATCAGGTCACTTTTGCCTGCATTGGTAAACTTAAACTCAACATCCTTGGTTGTGCTTCCGGGCATTTTCCCTATATCAACTGTTGTTGAAGCGATTTTAAAGACAGGGGCATTTTCGAGGTCTTCTTTTGAAAGGCTCGAGAAATCCTCAACAAGATTTGCAGATACATAATAGAATACATTCTGCTGAACATTTCCGTTTAATTTTACTTTCACCATGTCGCTCGAGTGTCCCCATCCCGGATTCTTCGTCGCATCATAAGTCCCTTCCACTATTCCCTTCTGTCCCGGTTTGAGGGTCTCAGGATTAACCTTCAGCGACAGATGGGCGGGAATTCCCTCGAATTCTATTTTAACAGGTTCCTGCGATGTGTTGATAAGCTGCATCACCCTGATTTTTTTCTCGTTTTTCTTAACATTTGTAAATGCCAGATGATTGCTTTCAAACCTTACCGATCCGACAGGAAATATAAATACTTCTTCTATTGTTTTTTCGCGTGGAATAACTTCTCCCTTTATCTTGAGAAGAACTACTTCAGGTTTTGAGTTCGTATAAACCGAAAGAGACTTCTCAAACTTTCCTGGACGATCCTTCGGGTCATAAATTGCAGTGATTATCCCTTTTCCGCCAGCCGGAATTGGCTCTTTTGTCCACTCCGGGGTTGTACAGCCACATGATGCTACAATATTCTGTATCATCAGCGGAGCATTTCCGTTATTTGAGACTATAAAGTCAAATGTCTGTTTCCCGGCTTCTTCCTTAAACTTGCCAAAATCATGTTCTCCTGCCGAGATTCTCATCAGCGGTTGTGCAATAAGTGATGCACCTGCCAAAATCATCGATAAAGAGAATAATAATCTTTTCATTTTATAATCAGTTTATTTACCAATCTGTCTGAATTTAAATACCTGCCGCATTTCATCCGGCATAACTATAACTCTCATGGATATGATTTGGTTGCATGGTAAAAAACAAAAATCATACCGCAAAAACAAAATTTCGCATTACGGGACAAAAATAATAAAGTTTGAGCTTTTTAGTTATTTTAAAACATAATATCATTAGTTTTGTTTTTCAACCACAACCGTTTGGAACAGAATTTGTGACCTGGAAATCCGGTCAATCTGATGAGGATTTATAGAATGTTTAAGATCAAGAGACTGATATTCGTCATAATAGCCTGTGTTTCTTTCTGCGATGCAAATGGCCAGTTTTATAATGGTCATCAGATGACATTCGGTAAAAACAAGGTTCAGTATTTCGATTACTACTGGTCGTATTACAGGTTCGAGGATTTTGATTGCTATTTTAATGAGTATGGCCGCGATCTTGCCCAGTTTACCGCAGATTATGCCATGGAGAAACTCAATGAGATCGAGGATTTTTTCGATTATTCACTTGAGAAAAGGCTGATCTTCTTCATCTATAACAAAAACGCTGAATATAAACAATCAAACATTGGTCTGGTCACCTTTGAGGAAGAGACATATAATACCGGAGGTTTCAGCAGGATTATAAAGAATAAGGTGATGCTTTATTATGAGGGCGATCATATAGGATATCAGAAACAGATTGCCGCGTCAATTGCTGATGTTCTTGTGAATGAAATGCTCTATAATGCTGATGTCAGGGACCGTGTCACCAGCGCCTCGCTCATTTACATGCCGGACTGGTACATAAAAGGGCTGATAAATTATGTAGGGTACGGATGGGATTATGATGCGGAGAACAGGGTCAAAGACGGTTTCAGGTCAGGGAAGTACAGTAATATCAATCATCTCGAATATGATGATGCAAGGTATGCAGGCCAGTCATTCTGGAGGTTCATCGGGAAAAAATACGGAGATGCGCTGATACCCAATATAATTTATCTCACAAAAGTTTATAAGAATATAAATGATGGTTTCCTGTATGTAATGGGACAGGAACTCAAGGATCTTCTTAAGGAATGGAAAGCATTCTATCTGGCTGAGTATTCAACGGATAAAAGCCTTCCCGGCATCGACGAAAACACTGTCAGCAAATCGAAGAAAGAACAGGTATATCAGCAGGTGAGGATCAGTCCGAATGGTGAATACATAGCTTTTGTAACAAACGACTGGGGCAGGAAGAAAATCAGACTCTATAATCAGGCCACAGGAAAGCTGAAAACTATTTTCAGGATTGAACCAAAATATGAGCAGGTCACCGATAACACCTATCCGTCCATCGCCTGGCATCCGAGCAGCAGAATTCTTACATATATCAATGACCAGAAGGGCGATCTGGTTATGTATTTCTACCGCGTAAATGAAAAATCGACTGAAAAAAGGAATCTGCTCTATTTTGACAAAGTGCTCGATTTCTCCTACTCCCCGGAAGGATCGAGGCTGATCTTTTCAGCTGTGAAAGATGGTGTAACAGACCTGTATATTCATACAATTGCTTCAGGGACCAATGAACAGATTACAAGGGATATAGCTGATGATCTTAATCCCGCCTTTCTGAAAACCTCTCCCGATCAGATAATCTTCTCATCCAACAGACTCACTGATACACTCTCAAATAAGGGTGATCCCTTTGAAAAGACGGCCTTAAACTTCGACCTTTTTACATATGATCTGACCGGGAACAACAACATCCTTACAAGGCTTACAGAATCACGATTTGTCGACAGGTTCTCACCGTCCGGGATTCCGGGAAACAGGATCTCATATATTGGTGATGCAAACGGTGTCTTCAACAGATACAATGCCGAATTCGACAGCACAATAAGCTATATTGATACCACCACACATTACAGGTATTTTATTAAATCTGTTCCTGTTACGAACTACGACCGTAACATCCTTGATCAGTCTGTGGCAGATGAATCCGCTTCATTTGGCGAGGTTCTGTTCAGCGATGGAAGATACCTTCTCCGGAAAGGGAGGCTGAATGATCCCGGTCCGGCACGGCAGGATGAAATAGTCACAACGGTTTACCGCAAGGAGAGGGATCTGATGTTCCATAAAGCTGACAGCGTTGAGCAGCTGAGACAATGGCTCATTGCAGAGGATAAAAGGAGAAAGGATACCCTGACAAAACCGCTGTACGAGTATTATGTTCAGGATGAACCTATTGATATCAACCATTATATTTTCGAAAAAGAGAAACAGAACTATTACGAAGAGTTATGGCGGAAAGACTATATGGACATTGACCTTGATACCGGAAAGCTCGAGCTGCCGCTGATAAGGATCTATCAGACATCATTCTATAATAACTACATAGCCAATCAGATTGATTTCACATTTCTGAACAATTCATACCAGATCTACAGCGGAGGCGCACCTTACTTTAATCCCGGGATGAATGTCCTCTCCAAGTTCGGAACTATTGACCTTTTTGAGAATTACAGGATAACAGGCGGATTCAGGTTCTCATTCAACTTCGACAGCAATGAATATCTTGTCAGCGTTGAAAACCTTAAGGGAAAATTCGATAAGCAGCTTATTTATTACAGGCAGGCATACTTCAGCAGTTACGGAGATACTCTTTTCAAGACACATACCAACAATTTATATCTCTCTTACTCCAGACCTTTCTCCCCGGTGCTGGCTCTGAAAGGGACTATCTCATACCGGTACGACCGTCACGTTTACCTGCCAACCAATATGACAACTCTGAACAGGGAGAACCTTTCAAATCACTGGGTCAGCCTGAAGGGTGAGCTTATATATGACAATACACGAAAGAGAGCCACAAACATCTATTTCGGGACAAGGTATAAAGTGTTCGGGGAATATTACAGAGAACTGACTTCCAACAAGTCTGACATGATAATCATCGGCGCTGACTTCAGAAAATACACGCGTATTCACAGGGAGCTGATATGGGCTAACCGCATCGCCGCAAGTACCTCATACGGACCAACAAAGCTTGTATACTACCTTGGTGGCGTTGACAACTGGATGGGCTATTTATTTAACAAACAACCCATGTTCGACAGCTCCATTCCGGTAAATCCCGAGGTAAATTATGGTTTTCAGGCACTGGCTACCAATATGCGGGGATTCAGGCAGAATGTGAGAAACGGGAATAGCTTTGTGCTTATAAACAGTGAGATAAGATGGCCGTTTATCAGGTATTTTGCAGGTCACCCGCTGCGATCTAACTTCCTTAACAGCCTCCAGGTGGTAGGATTCGGAGACATCGGTACTGCATGGACAGGAAGAGATCCCTGGTCGGGCAAAAATGCCTACGACAATGAGATCATAGTAAACGGTCCTGTAAAGGTAATTCTCGACTCTAACAGGCAGCCAATTGTAGCAGGATTCGGAGCAGGTGCAAGAGCACAACTGTTCGGATATTTTGTAAGGGCTGACTGGGCCTGGGGAATTGAAAACGGTTATATTCTGCCGAAAATATTTTACCTTTCTTTCAGCCTCGATTTTTAATGACCGGCAAAATCCTGATTCACCACAGGTAAAAGGCACATAATTTGCATACCTGATTAGTATTATTAATAAATTTAGATAATTTTGCGGTGGCAAAGTAATTTATCTAACTAAATAACATAGAAATGGCATACAAAATTAACGAAGACTGTACTGCTTGCGGAACATGTATTGATGAATGTCCGGTCGAAGCAATATCCGAAGGCGACATCTATAAGATCAAGCCGGATATATGTACCGATTGTGGTGCATGTGCAGATGTTTGCCCGGTAGAGGCTATTCATCCTGAGTAGTTCAGCCATCACCCGGAATATGCAAGCAGAGCCGTTATATCAAACGGCTCTGCTGCTTTTTACTGAGGATTGTATTTTGCATGCTCCATGATTCCCTGGAGTTCAGTATCGTTCATCATTTCTTCAAGCTTCACAGAAGGATTTCTCATCATATATGATTCTATTATCCTGAAGCCCACCCAGACCGCTGCCCTCCCGGGAGATTCATTCGTGAAATAAGTCGTGAACGGAGCTTCGCCTGTAAGCTTGCGGATGACAAACTGATCGGTGCTGAAGATAAGGTCATTCTCAATGAGGTATTGCCACATCTGCCTTTCATTATTCCTGCAGAACTTCATCTGATCTGAAGTAAATCCGAAGAGTATTGTATCGCTTATCTCAGGCATCATGCACTTTTCAAAGTATTTCAGCTTTCCCTCATGTAACATATCTGACATTACATTTTCGGCCGGATAACCCATCGAATCCCACACCCAGTCTGAAGCACCCCATGCATATATGCAATCGGGGACAATGTTCCATGAATTCATTCGTGCTGCAATATACCTGTAAATTCCGAGCTGCGGGTAATATTCACAATTCGTGCCGAGATATCTGTCAAGTCCGATGGCGATGACAGAATCACCTGTGATTATGCTTCTGTTAAATCCTGTGATACACGTATAGACTGCAGGCACTTCCCTTTGCGGAAAATACCAGAGATAGTGCCTGAAAGCCTCCTCAAGGTCTGACTCAATCGATCTGAGATCGGGATAGAGCTTCATAGTATAGGAATAGACCTCGTTGTTCAGCCTGTCAGTGGAGAAACTCAACAGGAGATCACTGAATAAAGTATCATTAATATCGCCGGCATTTATGACAATGCTGAACAGTTCAAGGAAAGCGCCGTACTTTTCTTTCAGGAAAGGTACTGATCCGATTATTGCATCCGGGTTTGTACCAAAAAGATCCCTTTCGAGCCTCTTTATCTCAATATTAACATCGATCGATGAAGTATTGATTCTGTAATGATTCCTTTTACAGCTGGCGATTAACAGAAAGCATAGGATCAGAATGGTGATCCTTCTAAAACCTTTTCTCATTACAAGGGTTATTTCAGAATCCTAAAATACGGAGTTTTCATATATATGACAACTATTTATTGAGGCACAAAAACTTCTCCTTTAATTTGCTATTTTTACTTGCTCATCGGAAAAATGAAGGACGGGAAGGACAAATTGACTTAACTTTGACGATAATGAATGGGCTCTGATAATGAAAATCACAATTGCACAGCAGAATTATCATATCGGGAACTTTCCCCGAAACAAGACGCTGATCTGTAATGCTATCGAAGAAGCAAAGAGTCAGGGATCCGATCTCGTAATATTTTCAGAGCTCTGCATTCCCGGTTATCCGCCACTCGACCTTCTTGATCGTATCGATTTCATCGAGAAATGCACCCAGACTGTTGATGAAATAGCAAAAGAATGTAAAGGGATAGCAGCTATTATCGGATCGCCCGTGATCAACAGGAATCCGGAAGGGAAAAAATTGTTCAATACTGCCTATCTGCTGTCGGAGGGCAAGATCCTCTTTTCTGTAAATAAGGCTCTCCTTCCAACGTATGACATTTTCGACGAATACAGGTATTTCGAACCGGGAAATCAATTTGAAGTAATTCCATTCAGGGGATTGAGGCTGGCTCTGACAATCTGTGAGGATGTATGGGATGAACAGCCTTTTGACAATGAATTTGAAAAACAGCGATTATATTCTGTTTCGCCGGTCAGGGAGCTGATGAAGCATAAGCCTGACATCATAATCAATATCTCTGCCTCGCCTTTCTCACATACAAAAACTCATGCCCGCGATAACATTTTCATATCAAAATCGAAGAAATACAAAGTCCCGCTGATCAATGTAAATCAGACAGGAGCCAATACCGAACTCATCTTTAACGGATCTTCACTGCTAGTTAATGCAAATGGGCAGATAGTCTCCAGGCTGCCATTTTTTGACGAAGCGATAAAAACATTTACAACCGATGAACTGTTTTCCGGCATAGCTGGCGATGCTGACACAGTACAGATACCCGGGCCTGTCGAACTTATTCACAAAGCTCTTGTTACCGGAATCCGCGACTATTTTGCCAAAACAAATTTCAGGAAGTGCATTATAGGACTTTCAGGAGGTATTGACTCTGCACTTGTGCTGTGCCTTGCTGTGGAAGCGCTGGGCAATGAGAATGTAAGAGCGCTGCTTATGCCGTCGCGCTTTTCATCAGAGACATCGGTTACAGATGCTGAAGTGCTTGCCAGGAGACTTGACATCCTTTATGATATAATAAATATTGACAAAGCTTTCTCAACATTTGAAAAAGAACTTGAACCTCTTTTCAGGGGGACACAAAAGGATGTAACAGAGGAAAATATCCAGGCAAGGATAAGAGCAATTTTGCTGATGGCAGTGTCAAACAAGTATGGTTGTATTCTTCTGAACACTTCAAATAAAAGCGAGGTATCGGTCGGTTACGGTACACTTTATGGCGATATGGCAGGCGGCTTATCAGTTATCGGGGACGTTTATAAATCAGAAGTTTACAAGCTGGCAGACTATATTAACAGGGAGAAAGAGATAATTCCTCACAATACCATTACAAAACTGCCATCTGCCGAGTTAAGACCTGGTCAACTTGATACTGACACTCTTCCTGAATATAAAATCCTTGATTCCATCCTGTACCAGTATATAGAACTTCAGAAACCGGCAGAACGGATTACCGGGGAAGGTATCGACAGAGCTACAGTCGACAGTGTGATAAGGATGATAAATTATAATGAATTTAAGAGATACCAGGCTCCTCCTGTACTCAGGGTTTCATCAAAATCTTTTGGCGACGGAAGGAGAATGCCGCTCGTTGCACGTTACTGATAACGCCTGAAATTACTCCCTGTAAAAGATTCTTTTGACCCGTCCGGGTATTGAGGTGAGTATCTCATACGGGATTGTCTGACACTTCTTTGCAATCTCATCAATGCTGATATTCTCTCCAAAGATCTCCGCCTCGTCTCCCTCATCTGCATCAAGGCCGGTAATGTCAGCCATACACATATCCATACAGATATTCCCGATTATAGGAATCCTTGATCCTTTTATCATCAGCGCTCCCGTTCCATTCCCAAGCTTTCTGTTCAGCCCGTCTGCATAGCCTACAGGCAGTATCGCTATTGTGCGTTCCTTATCTGAAACATCAGCGCACCCATAGCCGACGGGTTCGCCGGCAGGGATAATCTTGACCTGGGATATCTTTGTCCTGAACCGTCCTGCGACTTTTAAATTCAGTTTTTCAAAATTTCCGGCACCATAAATTCCGATACCCGGTCGTACCATATCGAACTGGTACTGCGGAAACCTTACAATACCCGATGAATTGCAGATGTGAGTGAGGAAAGGATACCCTGTCGCAGCCCTGATCTGGTCCACAACCTTCAGAAATACTTCAACCTGTCTGTGAGTGAATTGGTCGCAGGAAGGATCTTCGCTGCAGGAAAGATGCGAAAATACAGAGATAATCTTTATGGATTCTGCCCTGGTGATCTTTGATATAAGCTTATCGGTATCTTCCGGCATAAAACCCAGGCGATGCATGCCGCTGTCAACTTTAATATGCACAGGGTAATGTACAAGCCCGTGTCTTGACGCAACTTCAGAGAATCTTTCAAGAGATGAAAAACTAAAGATCTCCGGCTCCAGGTTGTATTTAATCATCAGTTCAGAGGAAGCGGGATCAGGGTTCATTACCATAACAGGAAGAGTCACTCCGGCATTTCGTAGTTCAACACCTTCATCTGCATAAGCGACCCCAAGGTAGCTGACACGATGATATTCGAGCAGGGATGCTATTTCCGCAGGACCTGCACCATAAGCAAATGCCTTGACCATCACCATAATCCTTGTTGAAGGCTTCAGGTATCGCCTGAATTCATTCAGGTTATGTGCAATTGCGTCAAGGTTTATCTCGAGCACAGTCTGATGCACCTGTTGTTCCAGTATTTTTCCTATCCTTTCAAATTCAAACATCCTGGCTCCTTTAAGCAGTATGATCTCATTGCTGAAGTCAGCGGTCCTGAAGCTGTGCAAAAAATCATCGGTGGAATAGTAAAAGGCTGCGTTACTGCCGAAGGAAGATCTGCTCCTCATCAGTGCCTGACCAATTCCGATGAATTTATCGATCCCTGCCCTGTTTATCAGTTCTGCAACCTCGCTGTAAAGCTCTGTTTCATCCCTTCCGCTCTGCAGAAAGTCGGACATTATCAGTGTCGATCTTCTGTTATTCTGTGATTTAAGATATTCAACTGCCATTTTTAATGATCCGGGATCGGAATTGTAATAATCCTCAATAAGCTGGCAGTTGTTGATACCGCTCTTCATCTCCATTCGCATTGCCACCGATACAAGCCCTGCCAGTCCCCTTCTTATTATTTCCTTATCCGTTTTCATTGCCAGGCATACCGATGCAACCGTTACTGCATTTTCAACCGAGGCCCGGTCGCTGAAAGGGATATTAAACTCATCTGTAATACCCTGGTATGACATTTTTATAATCGTACGACCTCCGGATTGGGACCTTGCCGAGACAAATATTGAAGCATCTTTATTTTCGGATGACCAGTCGACAATCCTTTTAGTACCGTCACTGTATTTTTCGAGGATAAGTTGTTTAACAGTCGCATTATCGCTGCAGTATATTACCATTGAGGTATTTGCGAACAACCTGAGCTTTTCTTCTGCCTTTTCAAGGTCACTCCTGAAATTCTCGTTATGGGCATCACCTATGTTTGTAATGACACCAATATCCGGATTGATTATATTCCGGAGCTTTTCCATCTCTCCCGGTCTGGAGATGCCTGCCTCGAATATTCCAAGCTGATACTTCTCATCCAGTTTCCATACCGAAAGCGGAACCCCGATCTGTGAATTGTAGCTTTTAGGGCTCCTGACTACAGATGTTGTCTGTCCCAGAAGATCAGCAAGCCATTCCTTTACAATTGTTTTTCCTGCACTGCCGGTAATGGCAATCACAGGCGATTTGAACATGTTTCTCTTATAAGCTGCCAGAATCTGTAAGGCTTCGACTGTATCCTGAGTAATGATAAATGCGGCATCGCTGTAGATATGATGATTGACGGGCAATTCTTTGAGGATAAAAGTTCTGATCCCTCTCTTATAAAGCGGTACGATGAACAAGTGTCCGTCATGATTTTTTCCGCGGATAGCAAAGAATGCCACTCCGTCTGTAAAGCTTATCTGGCGGCTGTCAGTGGCAATATCCGTTATCTCCAGATCAGACCTGCCTGCCAGCTTCCCCTTTACTATTTTCGCAATATCATCTGAAGTTAATGTCACCCGATCTTAAATTTTTCTTAATGCCTTATTGTAGCAGGTTCTGCACAGCGGTTCATATTTGTCTTCCTCGCCCAGCACAACAACCTGTTCTTCCTCCGACTTCCTGAAAGAATATTGTGCAAGATTGCCGCAACGCATACAAATAGCATGGAGCTTTGTAACATATTCAGCAATAGTGAGCAGCGCCGGTATCGGACCGAACGGCTTACCCATGAAGTCCATATCGAGACCTGCAACAACTACTCTGACACCATTATCAGCAAGCCTGTTACATACATCCACGATCGAATTATCAAAAAACTGTGCCTCATCAATCCCAACGACTTCAACATCGCCGGCAAGAAGCATTATTGACGATGGATTATCAACAGGTGTCGAGCTAATTGATTTATCATCATGCGAGACTACACGTTTTTCTGAATACCTGTTGTCAAGCGACGGTTTGAAAATCTCGACATTCAATCCGGCAAACTGTGCCCGGCGCAATCGTCTGATTAGTTCCTCCGTCTTGCCTGAGAACATTGATCCGGTTATGACCTCCACTGATCCGCGTCTCCCGGCTGCTCTGGCTGAATTCTCAAGAAAGTCCATTCGTTATTATTCTAACCTGTTGCGTACCAATTTGTAATTATATTCCGTTATGTCATCTGGAATTATAGTTACTTTTGCAAAATAATGAAAATGGTTTGGTAAATTAATATTTAAAGGTATGGATTTCAGTGCAACCATCGATTTAATCATAAAAGACCTCAGGGAAGCGGCAGAAATTATTGATGATCTGAAGAAATATCCGGGCGTACCGGAAATACAGATTGAACTGGCAAAATCCAAGTGTAAAAGTGCAGGCGAAATAATTGCATATCTTAAAAACTCCCGGATGGCCTCTCCCGGGACAGCGGACGAGATTCCCATGCAGCCGCAAATAATCGTGGCAAAAACAGAGGCGCCTGTTTCTGAAAAACAGCCTGTCCCAGGGCAACCATCAGGTGGCTCCGCGAGGGCGAGTAAGAAAACCGGGCCCCGGCAAACCACAGGAAAGATTGCAGAATCTTCAATAATAGCAGATAAATACAGCCATCTTTCGAATAAGCTGAATGAACAGCTAGGCACTTTAAGGGAAGGAGAGGATGATGTTACAGATTTTCTGAATGCACAGCCTCTCACAAACCTCTCTGAGGCAATCGGAGTAAATGATAAGTTTCTGTTTATCAGGGAGATTTTTGACGGCAACCAGGAATCATATAATCAGGCTATTTCCAGGCTCGACAAAGCTGAAAATCTTGCTGATGCCAGAGCTCTGGTGATGAGCTATACAGGCGATGACAGGGAGAACAATGCCGCACAACTCCTCATTGAACTGCTTAAGCGTAAATTCCCGGCCGATGAGTAAGCTGTTTCTTGTCCCTACTCCTATCGGTAATCTTAAAGACATGACTTGCAGGGCTGTTGAAGTTCTCGGAACCGTCGATCTTATCCTTGCGGAGGATACACGGCAGGCTTCAAAACTGCTTAAAAGGTATGAAATAAAGACTCCCCTGCAATCGCATCATATGTTCAACGAACATAAAACCATTGAATCAGTCTGCACAAAAATCCTGTCAGGGAAAACCATTGCACTTATCTCCGATGCAGGGACACCAGGCATCTCCGATCCTGGTTTCATGCTCGTCAGAAAATGTATTGAGAAAGGCATCCCGGTTGAGACACTGCCCGGACCAACAGCCCTGATCCCTGCCCTTGTCAACTCAGGTCTTCCCTGCGACAGGTTCTGCTTTGAGGGATTTCTACCTCCAAAAAAAGGCAGGAATAAAAAGCTGACTGCACTGGAAGAAGAGAGGAGAACAATGGTTTTTTATGAATCACCATACCGGCTTGTAAAAACACTCGACGAAATGGCAGATCATTTTGGCCATGAGAGATCTGCATCGGTATCAAGGGAATTAAGCAAACTATTCGAAGAAAATTTAAGAGGTTCTTTATCGTTCCTTTCAGAACATTTCAGGAAGAATCCGCCGAAGGGAGAGATAGTGATTGTTGTCGCCGGCAATAGCAAATAAATTACTAATTTTAGTGATCCTGTAATCTTTATTCTGGAATGATACGTAAGATTCCGGTTTTCATTTTTGCCATACTGGTTTCATCTTTATCCAATGCTCAAATACTTAAAGGAAGGATAACTACGGAGTCAGGTGATCCGGCACAATATGCAACGGTGTATATTCAGGAACTAAAACAGGGTACAACAGCCAATACGAAAGGAGATTACGAGATAAAACTGCCGGCAGGAAAATATCTTGTGGTTTACCAGAGTCTTGGTTATTCACCGGTATTTACTGAAATATCTCTTTCCGATCAGACAGTTGTCAGAAATGTTGTATTGCCGGTACAGTATTACGAAATACCTGAAGTGAGGATATCTGCAACAGGCGAGGATCCTGCAATATTAATAATGAGAAAGGCTATAGGCCTTGCACCTTACTATCAGAATAATGTCAGTTACTACAAGGCAGATGTTTACCTCAAAGGGAGCCTTCTCATAAACAGGATCCCGAGGATCCTCAGAAAAGCGATGAAAATTGAAGCTTCCGGGGAATCAGGACAGGTGAGTCAGACAATCAGGGAAGGTGATTCGTTTTTTATGGAATCCTTCAACGAGATCGAATTTACGGCTCCCGACAAATATTTCCAGAAAGTGATTTCAATAAAAAGCACGTTCCCCGATCAGGGTGATGGTATATCGCCTATGGATTTCATTAAGGCAAGCTTCTACCAGCCTGTCATAGCCAATATAGCCATATCGCCCCTTTCACCACAGGCATTCTCGCATTATAATTTTAAATACCTGGGAGCCTCGCTGCAGGGTAACAATGTGATAAATAAAATTGAAGTAAAGCCAAAACGTAAAAGCCAGCAATTATTTGATGGGACAATATATATAATTGAGGATCTGTGGTGCCTCCACAGCGTCGACCTGACCAATGAGAATATTGCAGGAAAAATCAGGGTACTGCAATTGTACATACCTGTCCAGGATGGAATATGGATGCCGGTCAGTCATAAGTTTGATATCAATATCGGGATTATCGGGTTCAGAGCAGATGTTCAATACGGAAGCTCCGTAAAATATACCGATTTAAAACCGAATCTTTCTCTCAAAAAACCTGAACCTGCCGGTGCTTTTGTAAAACAGGTTGCTGCTACTGATACCATTGTCAGCAGGAACCAGGAGGAAATAGAAGAGATCCTGAAAAAGGATAACATTTCTAACCGCGATATGATCCGCCTTTCGCGTCTTATGGATAAGGAATCGGAAAGGGCTTTGCCTGACAGTTCAAGGAAGAGTCTGCAGGTAAAGGAAACCACCACACGCACTATTGAAAAAGATGCAGCTAAAAAAGACAGCGCGTACTGGTCCGGGATAAGACCAATCCCTCTTACTGAACTGGAGAAGAAAAGCATAACCTTGTTTGACAGCGTGCAGACCATCACCTCACTTCAGAAATCAAAGTCTGACACTTTAATCAGCGGAGCGGAGAAGAAGAAGAGTGGTTTTCCCGATTTCCTGGAAAACATAGGTACCGGACATTCATGGACGGGCAAAAATGGTATAAGCTTTAGTTTCGGAGGATTGATCGATCTTGAGAAATTCAGTTTTAATACCGTCGATGGATTTGTCGCCGGAACCGACTTCAGGTTAACAAAAACATGGAAGAACAGCAACTCATTCACCCTTTATCCCGAAATAAGGTGGGCTTTCAGCAGAGAAAAGCTTATGTGGCGGATCAACAGTAATCTAAGCTTCGACAGGATGAAAAACCGGCAGATCTTCCTGAGAAGCGGAATTACCAGCAACGACATCAGTACGGGTGGAAGTATAAATTCATTCCTGAATACAGTGACTACGCTTTTTTTCAGACTCAACTACCTCAAACTGTATGAAACCAGGTATCTTACCTTTGGTTATCGGGGAGAAATTGCAAATGGACTGAATCTTGAACTGCATACCGGCATTGAGGACAGGGTAATACTTGATAATACAACCAGTTTTTCAATATTCAAGCCATCAAGAGACTATACTGACAATATACCTGACAACGAATATCTGCCTCCCGGAGGTGATCCCATCAACAACCTGCAGGGACATCGACATGCGGAGATTGTAACAAATGTTACATTTACTCCAAGACAAAAATACAGTATTTACATGGGGAATAAGTCACCAAAAGGTTCTGACTGGCCTACATTCAGTGTCACATGGAAATACGGATTAAATTATTTCGCATCATCACCCGACAATTACAGGCATTATAACATGCTTGGTTTCCAGGTCTATAAGCAGCATGATATCGGAGCATTCAGTGAATTCAGGTGGAGGATAAGGACAGAGGGTTTTATCGGGAGAAGGGATATTACCTTCTTTGACTTTTTCCACTTCAATTCCCAGCCTGTCATTTTGTTGTTTGACGATTACCATGATGCCTTTATGCTGCCGGCATACTATTCATTAAGCACCCCTGAATTCTTCGCTGAAGCACATATTAAGTACACCACTCCCTATTTTCTGCTTAAGCTGCTCCCCGGATTAAGCAATACGCTGATGAGGGAGAACCTCAGCATATCGTGGTTCGGAAGACGGCACAAAGGGCATTATACTGAAATAGGTTACAGTATCAGTGAATTTCTGCTGCTGGGTGAGATTGGAATATATGCAGGATTTGATAACCTGAAATACAACAGCGTCGGTGCAAAGATTGTGCTCAGGTTCAACTGATCAGACAAATCCCGGATCATCCTTGATTCCCTTATCATTATCAAAGTCCTCGCCGAGGTTACGCACATGATCGTGGTTCATTTTCGATCCTATTGTAAAGCTCTGTGTCCCGTTCGTTTCAGATACAGCATCAATATCGAATTCGTCAATATCCACAAATTGTGCCCTCTCTTCACGGAACCTCAACTTGACATCATCAACAGGACCGTTCCTGTTCTTTGCCAGGATTATTTCAGCTATACCCTTTGTAGAGGAGCCATCATCGAATGTCATAATGCCGAACTTATCCTGGCGGTGAATAAAGACAACCATGTCTGCATCCTGTTCGATGGCGCCTGATTCACGAAGGTCGGAAAGCAGGGGACGCTTCGAACCGCCTCTCATTTCCACTGAACGGTTAAGCTGTGAAAGAGCAATTATAGGAACGTTCAGCTCTTTTGCAATGCTCTTCAGCGAACGCGAGATGTTGCTTACCTCCTGCTCGCGGCTCCCGGCGTTTTCAGGGCCCGACATCAGCTGTAGATAATCAACTATAACCAGATCGAGTTTGTGCTGTGCCATAAGCCGGCGGCATTTGGCTCTAAGCTCAAAAATCGATATTGCAGGCGTATCATCAATAAATATCGGTGCCTGGACAAGTTTTTTGATCCTTGTATCCAGCTGTTTCCATTCTTCCTCATTGAGGCGTCCGTTTCTGAGCTTATCGCCCGGAATGTCTGTCTCGGCAATGATCAGCCTGTTCACCAGCTGAATGGACGACATTTCACACGAAAATATTGCCACCTTCTTGCCATGGTCAATCGACATGTTCCTTGCCATTGAAAGGGCAAAAGCCGTTTTGCCCATCGACGGACGGGCCGCAATTATTATAAGTTCCGATTTCTGCCACCCGGAGGTAAGACGGTCGAGTTTAGTAAATCCCGAAGGTATCCCTACAAGAGCATCTTCCCTTTTCCCGGCTTCTTCTATCTCTTTAATAGCTTCCTTGATAACCATATTGATCGGTGAAACCTCACGCTTGATATTCCCCTCAGCTATCTGGAACAGCGCATTCTCCGAAAAATCGAGAAGTTCCGTAACATCAATTGTATCGTCAAACGACCTGGTCTGGATCTCCGTAGATACCCTGATGAGTTCACGTTGTATATACTTCTGTGCTACAATCCTTGCATGATAATCAACATTCGCGGCAGAAACAACCTTCGATGTCAGCTGGGTAAGATATACCGGTCCTCCTATGCTGTCAAGCTCCTGATGTGCCTTGAGTTCTTCAGTAACAGTGTAGAGGTCCACCGGATATTCGCGTGAAGAAAGATCAGATATGGCTTTAAATATCTTTTTATGCGCCTCTTTATAAAAACTCTCTGGTCTAAGGATGTCGAGAATAGTAATTACCGCTTCTTTTTCAAGCATGATAGCACCAAGTACAGCCTCCTCCATATCGATCGCCTGAGGAGGTACCTTGCCAAAATCGGGTAATGCCGCCAAAATTGCCTTGCTGCTGGAAGTTGCTTTTGCCATCAATTATATGTCCCTGATTTATTGTTGTTTAGAAGATATCAGTTATTCTTTCCTGGTGTCCTCAAAGTTATGAATTCACATATTCAATAGTCAAAACGGAGTGGTTATTATTACAAACAGAATTGTGTTAAAAACTTGTTGAAAAGGGAAAAAATATGTCTTTCACTAAAAATTCAAAACCATTGGGTATTTTTACATCAAATAAAGCAGGATGATAACTTTCCCAAAGGCTAAGATCAATCTTGGGTTAAGGGTAACCGCTAAACGTGATGATGGTTTTCATGACATTGAAACGGTATTATATCCTGTGAGATTTTGCGACGCTCTCGAATTCGTCCCTTCCAGGAATGGTGTTGAAGCTGACAGACTGGTCGTCACCGGCCTCAGTACACGTATACAATCGGACAAGAATCTTGTAATGCAGGCTTCAGCAAAGCTCCGGAAAAAATATCCCTTTCCTTACCTGAAAATTCATTTGCACAAAGCAATCCCGGTTGGAGCAGGTCTTGGTGGAGGCTCTTCCGACGCTGCAGGTATGCTTAGGGCAATAAAAAAATGTTTCAGCCTTCAGGTAAGTGAACAGGAATTGAAGGAGATTGCTCTTGAGATCGGAAGCGACTGTCCTTTTTTCATCGAATCGGTTCCTTCCTTTGCTACCGGACGTGGCGAGATTCTGAAACCTGTTAAGCCTGTACTTCAGGGATATTACGTTGTGCTTGTTAATCCCCGGATAAGCATCAGTACAAGGATTGCATATCATAACAGCCGGCCGCAGGTACCAGAAAACAGCCTCGAAGACCTTTTAGATCACCCGATCGCTGAATGGAAAGATTTGATAATAAATGATTTTGAAGATTATGTATTCCTGGTATATCCTCAGATCGGAACTTTGAAGATTGCTATATACAACACCGGTGCTTTGTTCAGCTCAATGTCAGGCAGCGGATCCACTATATATGGTATCTTTCCTGAAATACCCATAATCCCGGAGCATATAAAAAAATATGTGATCTATGAAGGGTGGCAGTAATCTTTCTGAGGTCATTCCAGTTCAATCAGTACTGTTCCCTTTGCTACCCTGTCCCCCTTTTTCACCGGAATATTTTTAATCCTGCCGTCAGTCTTGCTTTTGAGCTTGTTCTGCATCTTCATGGCATCCAGTATCATAAGTTCATCGCCGGTACTGACTTTCTGGCCTGGAACGACAAGTATATCGAGCACAGTACCAGGAATATAGCTGAGAATTAACCGCGGATCAGCTGTCCTGTAAGGTTTCCTCGCTTTGTATTTCCTGCTGAGCCTGGTATGATACAGAGTTGCTCCGACATTAAGGATCCCCAGATTCTCATATTGCTTCATAAGTCTTTTTTTTAAGATCTGCCGGTAACTTTATCAGAACGGGGGCAGACCGTGTTTTTTTGGTGGTGTCTGTATTTCTTTGTTCTCCGATACCGCAATTGAATGTAAAAGAAATTTTCGTGTTTCTGCCGGTTCTATAACCGCATCAACATATCCGCGTGATGCTGCAACATAGGGGTTGGCAAACTTAGCCTTGTATTCCTCAACTTTCTGCCTTCTGACAGAATCGGGATCATCTGACGACATAATCTCTTTCCTGAAAATTATGTTTGCAGCTCCTTCAGGTCCCATAACTGCGATCTCTGCTGTAGGCCATGCAAATACAAAGTCGGCCCGTAGGTGACGCGAACTCATTGCAATATAACCTCCGCCGTAAGCTTTTCTGAGAATGACCGTGAGTTTTGGTACAGTAGCTTCGCTGTATGCATATAAAACCTTGGCACCATGCCTGATTACCCCTGAATGCTCCTGATCAACGCCGGGCAGGTATCCTGGAACATCAACAAATGTAATAATCGGTATATTGAATGCATCACAATAACGGATGAATCTTGCCGCCTTATCGGACGAATCAACATCGAGGACTCCCGCCATTTCGAGCGGCTGATTGGCGACAAAGCCGGTAGTCCTCCCTCCCATGCGTCCGAATCCTATCACAATATTTTTAGCGTAGTGCTCCATTATTTCAAAGAAATCAGAATTGTCGCCGACCGCCCTAATCACATCCTTTACATCATAAGGCATCGTAGGATCAACAGGTACGACTTTTTCAACATCATACTCAGGTCTGGGTTCACCGGGATCAAACATCCTTGCCTTCTGCTGGTTGTTCCACGGTATGAATGTAATCAGCTTCTTAATCTGGTCAAAGCATTCTTCCTCGCTCCTGGCAAAGAAATGAGCATTGCCTGAAGTTTCACTGTGGACCTTTGCGCCGCCAAGATCCTCCATCGAGATCTCTTCTCCAAGTACTGTTTTGATTACTTCCGGACCTGTGATAAACATCTTGGATATGTTGTCCACAACAAATACAAAATCTGTCAGGGCAGGGGAATAGACCGCTCCCCCTGCACAAGGTCCGAGTATTACTGAGATCTGTGGAATAACTCCGCTCGATATTGTATTCCGGAAGAATATTTCACCATATCCCGCAAGCGAATTGACTCCTTCCTGTATCCTCGCCCCTCCGGAATCGTTAATACCGATCAGCGGCATTTTCATTTTAAGGGCATGATCCATGATTTTCGTGATTTTGCGGGAATGCATTAATCCCAGTGATCCGCCGGCAACTGTAAAGTCCTGTGCGAATACGGCAACAGGTGCTCCGTAAATGGTTCCGGTGCCGATTATAACTCCGTCGCTGGGCAGCGATTTCTTATCCATATCAAAATCACGTGCATCGTGCTCGACAAAAAGGTCGTATTCGTTGAAAGAATCATCATCAAGCAGTGTCATTATACGTTCGCGGGCAGTGCGCTTGCCCATAGCTTTCTGCTTTTCGATAGCCTGCTCCCCTCCTCCAAGAAGAACCTTTTCTCTTTTTTCCTTTAACTCACGGATCTTTTTGTTAAGTGGCATAATATTTAGTTTTAAGGATTTGTCGGCTTCTTGCGGAAGAAGCACACAATTTTAAAGAATTTCAATGAATTAAGGTTACTATTTAGGTGCTAATTTATACAAAACCAGTGCAATTACCGCATACAGTATATTTGGTATCCACATTGCCAGCATAGGTCCGAGGTTGCCTTTCAATGAAAACTGGGATGCAAACTGCAGGAAGAGTATGTATGAAAAACTGAGGGCAAGTCCGATACCAATATTCATGCCGATGCCCCCTCTGATCTTCTTCGACGACAACGATACTCCGATGAGCGTCAGGATGAAAACGGTAAATGAATTGGCATATCGCCGGTGCTTCTCGATCAGGAACAGTTTCAGCTCCTCCGATCCCTGCAGTCTGAGCAGATCGATGTAATCCTCCAGTTCCCTGTGGGTCATGGTATTCACATATCCTGGTCCCCTTGAGAAATCACCGGGTGTGATTGTAAGTGCAGTATCGATGCGGTTTCCTTTTATGATTTCTTCCTCATTGCCACTGATGTTCCTGATTGTGTAGCTGAGCGCAATCCATTTACTGAGTGTTGAATCCCATGTTACTGTGGTTGCCGAGAGCTTCGATACAAGCTTCCCGTCATCATTGAATTTCTCTATCGTAAAGTTCCGGCCTCTCATATAAACAGGATTATATGATTCAATGTAGATGAGAATATTCCTGAATACCTGTCTGTGGATATTCTCAACAGGTACCCTTCGTGTCTGCGGGCGGTAATACTTGTCTTCAAAATCCATCCTTTTAAGGT
Organism: Bacteroidales bacterium; assembly: GCA_015712185.1. Taxonomy (GTDB): domain Bacteria; phylum Bacteroidota; class Bacteroidia; order Bacteroidales; family VadinHA17; genus LD21. Next base: position 3,757 of record JADDYF010000269.1, on the reverse strand, counting down.
TGGCCTGCGGAATTACGAAATTGGTCAGCAGGAAGATGAATATGGCAATTACTGTGGCCGAAAGAAAATAAGGCCATAGCATCCTCCTGAAACTCATACCGCTGTTAAGTATGGCGATTATTTCAGTGTTCACAGCCATACGTGATGTGAAGAAGATCACGGAGATGAATACAAATAACGGCGCAAAAAGAGTGGCAAAATAAGGTATGAAATTCAGATAATAATCGAAGACAACTGCCTTCCACGGTGCAGACTTTTCCATGAAATTGTCGATCTTCTCGGCAAAGTCAAATACTACCGCGATTGTAAGTATAAGCAAAAGACAGAAGAAAAAAGTGCCAAGGAACTTTCTAATTATATAAATATCTATTATCTTGATCTTAAGGGTCTTCATAATCGCGCAGAAAGTTTCTTAATTACCGGTACTTTCCATTTTCTAAAATTCCCTTCCTTAATTTTTTCCCTTGCTTTCTGCATAAGGCTCAAATAAAATGCCAGATTATGGATACTCGAGATTTGTGCTCCGAGTATTTCACCCGATATTATCAGATGACGGAGATAGGCCTTTGAATACTTCAGGCTCACTTCAGAAGGACCCTCAGGATCAATTGGGCTGAAATCATCCGCCCATTTCCTGTTTTTAATATTTATAATTCCTTCCGAAGTGAAAAGCATGCCGTTCCTGCCGTTCCTTGTAGGCATCACGCAGTCAAACATATCAACGCCCAGGCTGACAGCTTCGAGAATGTTGGCGGGTGTCCCGACACCCATAAGATATCTTGGCTTATCTTCGGGAAGAATCCCGTTGACGACCTCTACAATCCTGTACATCTCCTCTGCCGGTTCTCCGACAGATAATCCTCCGATAGCATTACCTGCCATGCCTGACTCAGCAACTTTTTCAGCTGACAGTTTCCTGAGATCATCAAAAACACCGCCCTGTACTATCGCGAAAAGCAGCTGTTCCCAGCCCCACAGCGGATCCGTTTCGCGGAATCTCTTCACTGCCCGGTCCAGCCAGTGATGGGTCAGAGCCAGTGATTTCTTCGCATAGCGGTAATCGCAGGGAAAAGGGGCGCATTCATCCAGAACCATCATGATATCAGCCCCGATTATACGCTGGATATCAACTGTATTTTCAGGTGTGAAAATATGTTTTGTACCATCTATATGCGATTTGAAAACTGCACCTTCATCAGTCAGCTTCCTGTTTGACGATAATGAGAATACCTGGTAGCCGCCGCTGTCGGTCAGGATCGAACGATCCCAGCTCATGAATTTATGCAGGCCTCGTGATGCCTCAAGCACCCCTGTGCCGGGCCGGAGGTAAAGATGGTATGTGTTGCCCAGGATGATTTTTGCACCGATGTCTTCCGTAAGATCGCGGTGGAGGATTCCTTTGACTGATCCAGCAGTCCCTACTGGCATAAAAACCGGAGTGGGTATTTCACCGTGAGCTGTCCTGATCAGACCCGCTCTGGCTTTAGTATCCTTATCCCTCTCCTTAACTTCAAACATAGGTACCGATCTGAAACGGAAGGACAAATGTAACTCATACAATCGGCCTTAGAAAATTATCAGATACTTTTTTCGTTTTACTTCCGTTGGAGAATCGGGAAATAACAAGTTATTTATGATTGTTGAAAACTATCCGTTCGTGTTTCGAATATCTTACTAATATTGCCGAAGATTACTATGAGCCAGATGCCAGGTCATGAGAATGTTTTTCTTTTGATACTGTTTTCAGTATTTGTATTTACTTCTGCTGTACAACTTTTTTATTACCTTTTCTTTTACCTTGCTGTACCTCTTTATAAACATCCCGGAAAGAATTCAGTTTCGGATCCTGTCTCGGTGATAATCTGTGCAAGGAATGAAGCGGAAAACCTGAAGAAATTCCTGCCGGCAGTTCTGTCCCAGGATTATCCAGACTATGAGGTAATTGTGGTAAATGATTGTTCAGAGGATTCCACTTTTGAAGTTCTCGGAGAATTGCTGCCGCAATACCCGAAGCTGAAAGTCTCAACAGTTGCAAAAGATCCGAAATTCTCACATAGTAAGAAATTTGCACAGTTCATAGGCATAAAAGCGGCAAAAAACGATATACTCCTTTTTACCGATGCCGACTGTAAGCCAGACTCTGACAAATGGCTTGAAGGAATGGTTTCACATTTCGATGATAAAACCGACTTTGTAATTGGTTACGGAGGATATATCAGGACCAGGGGATTGCTGAACAGATATATCAGGTATGATACAATGACCATTGCACTGCAGTATCTCGGGATGGCCATTCGCGGATTACCCTATATGGGCGTCGGACGTAACCTTGCTTACCGCCGGTCGGTTTTCTTCGACAAAAAAGGTTTTGGATCATACAAGGACGTGGTGTCAGGCGACGATGACCTGTTTGTAAATGCCTACGCCACCAGAGAAAATACTTCTGTTGAATTCAGAATAGAAAATCATACCAGGTCGGTGCCATGTTCCCGGATTGGTCAGTGGCTGACTCAGAAGAGAAGACACATGACCTCCGCTCCACACTATAAATTCCACGATAAGTTGTTAGTGGCATCAGAACCATTATCGAGGATCCTCTATTATGCCTCTTTTGCCGTGCTGCTGTCCATGCTTTTCATGTGGCCCGTTGTGGTGGCCATATTCGCTGTGAGACTTATTGTTCAGATCATCGTCCTGGAAAAGGGACGAAAAACTCTTAATGAAAATGGACTGTTAGGATATTGGTTATTTTTTGATATCTTTTCGCCCGTTATTAACGGAATCGTATATCTAACCAGCAAGCTGGGCAAACCGGGTAAAAACAAATGGAAGTAAACCAGGAGCTGTCTGATAAGGCGCGAAGTGATCTTCTTCTGGTTGATGAGGCCAAGAAAGGAAATGAAAAAGCTTTTGCCAGCCTCATGAACCGGTACAGGGACTCAATTTATTATATGCTTCTGAAAATGGTAAAGAATCCATCCGATGCCGAAGATCTGACAATTGAAGCATTCGGAAAAGCATTCAGGAATATAGAATCATATGCTCCCAAATTTGCCTTCAGCACCTGGCTGTTTATGATCGCAACAAATAACTGTATCGACTTTATACGAAGGAAAAAGGCTTCACCTACTCCTCTGAATCAGTCGCAGGAGGGTATAGAATCGCTGACCATAAACATCCAGTCCGACCTGCCCGACCCTGAAGAATCTCTTATCAATGACCAGAAAATCGCTACCCTGAGGAAGATAGTCAACCAGCTCAAATCACCCTACAGGGAGATCATAGAATTACGGTATTACAAGGAATATTCCTACGAAGAGATTTCAGCAGAACTGAATATCCCCATAGGGACAGTCAAGGCACAGCTTTATCGTGCCAAATCGCTATTATACAATATCTTTGTTAAAACCGGCAACAGGTAATGCCCGAAACCATATTCAGATATTTCCCTGAGCTTTCATCAGTCCAGAGGGAAAGATTTTCACGGCTGAAAGACATCTACGGTCAGTGGAACAGCAGGATCAATGTGATATCCAGAAAGGATATGGACAATTTTATTATCCACCATGTTCTCCACTCACTGTCAGTTGCCAGGGTTATCTCGTTTGTCCCTGGTACATCAATACTCGATGTAGGTACAGGAGGCGGCTTCCCCGGGATACCGCTTGCAATTTTATTCCCCGAATCGGAATTCCGGCTCCTCGATTCGATCGAAAAGAAAATCAAAGTGGTCACGGCAGTCATCGGTGAGCTTGAA
>JADDYF010000265.1 GCA_015712185.1 Bacteroidales bacterium | reverse complement strand
AATATTTGTGAAGTCAATCCGATGAAGAGGACCTTCTTATTGTTTTATGTTTTTTTCAGTTCGATTGTCATTTCCGCCCAGGTTGGGGCTCCCTTGCTGTCACATTATACCGAGAGCAGGGAAATAGAGGATCAGAGCTGGGCAATTTGCCAGGATGATGCTAATGTGATGCTGTTTGCATACCGGAAAGGGATTCTCTCGTTTGACGGTAAGGACTGGCTTGTTACCCGAATACCAACAATACCTTACTCGATGCAGAAAAATCCTGAAGACGGGAGGATTTATATAGGAGGAGAGAATGACTTCGGATACCTCGAGAAGGAAAAATTAAATTCATACAGGTTTATCTCCCTGTCAGATAATTCGTCAGGACTGGGAGTCATAACAAATATCTTGTTCAGTGATTCCCTTGTCTGGTTTTATGGTGAGAAATCAGTCAGCAGGTATAATGTCATGCACGATATGATTGAAATGCGGCTCGATTCAAAACCCGGATTTCCCTTCACCGGCATGCTGTTAGTAGCGGGAGACGCATTTATAAATGTGATGGACAAGGGTCTTCACAGGGTTGAAAGCGACACATTATTTCCAATTGTTACAGGTTACCTTACGGAGAAGACCGAAATACTATTTTCCCTTCCATACGACAGGAACCGTGTACTGGTTGGTATAAATGATGGCTCACTGGCTTTGTTTGATGGAGTGAAATACTATGATTATCCGGTTAAGGATGAAGGCTATTTAAGGGAGAATATTTTGTCGGAAGGAATAACCGTTGGTGACAGTGCGTATGCCTTCTCAACCCTCGAAGGAGGTGCACTTGTCATAAACAGGGTGAACGGCGGGGTACTTTACAATATCAATAATCAGAATGAATTGCCTGATGATGAAGTTTTTGCGATAGGTATGGATAACAGCGGAGGATTATGGCTTTCGCATCAGTACGGGCTTACCAGAGCTGATCTTAACCTGCCTGTCAAAAATTTCACCATTTTCCCCGGACTGAAAGGCAACCTTACCTCCTCGCTTCAGTCGGGGGGCGAGTTATATGTGGCAACAAGTGAAGGTGTTTTTTACCTCTCGGAGGTCAAGAATTATTCTGAGGTTGAAATACTGATCAGGAACCGACCGGCAGCTACACAATCTTCACAGGGATCTCCATCAGCTGATGCCAGGGAACCAAGGAAAAGCAGAAGGAATATCTTTAACCGGATATTCGGACGGAGAACAATACAGGAAACAAACGAACCTGTTGCCATGCAACAGAAGAGAGAACCGGCTGCTCTCTACACGCGGAGGACGATCAGCAGGCTGAAATCAATTAATTACATCTTCAAGAAAGTAACAGGTCTGAATGAGAAATGCCGGCAGCTCGTTTCAACAGAAAATGGAATTCTTGCCGCGACCAATAAGGGATTGTTCGTTATAAACGACCATAAAGCCACTATTGCAACGGAGAACAGGTATATCAATTCAATCTGCTGGAAGCCAGGCGACGGGAAATATTATGTTGGAGCTAATGACGGATATATTGCGGTAAAGTGCACTGAAGGGAAATGGATTACGGAAATAATGGATCCCGGGTATTCAAATCCGGTTTATTCTATTATCCAGGCAGATACCGATACACTCTGGCTCGGCGGGGACAATGCAATTTACAGGGCGATATCGGATCCCGACAGGGTGATGATGAAGTATACAACATATACGATCAGCACCGAATTCCCTCAGAGATATGTCCTGAATTTCATAAATGATACCGTTTTCCTTTTTACTGAATCGGGGATCCATTATTATGAGGACAGGTCAAACGGATTTGTACCGTACAGGACGGTGTCGGTTTCGTCGCAGGATGCACGTGATTTTATCTATCCGCTTTCCAACCGGCCATTAATAATGCACAATGAGGAGTGGAGCGATCTTGAACAGGCAGGTACTGTTACAGGTAAGGAACTAGCCCTGCTTAAGATTTTTGACAACATTGTTTCGGTTTCAGTTGAAGATGATCATATATGGATAATTGACGGATATAACCGTCTTTTTGATATCAGCCGAAGGAAGTATTCAAAAATCAGCCCTGTGAATGATGTGTTCTTTAAAAGCATTTCAAATGAAAAAGGAACCAGATTCAACCTGACAGATATTGAGTTTGAAAGAGGTGATGATCTGATACGATTTGATATTATTGCCCCTGGTTATTTGAAACAAGGCAGCACCAGATACCAGTATTATATCAATAAGCTGATGACAGACTGGTCGCCATGGTCATTGGAGACAAGCTATGCTGTTTCAATAAGGAAACCGGGTGACTATGTTCTCCAGGTCAGGGCAAAGGACCTTTGGGGAAATATAGGCGAACCGGAATCGGTTACTTTCTCCATGAAAGCCAAATTTACCCAGACTGCATCATTCTGGATTCTCTCAGGACTGATCCTGACAGCGCTTGTCATCCTTATCATCCTGTTCAGGGAAAGACAGCTCAGGATCAAGAACAGAATACTTGAAGACAGGATACATGAAAGAACTGCAAGAATTGAAGCCCAGAAATATGAAATAACTTCAAGCATTGAATATGCCAGCAGGATCCAGATGGCTATGCTTCCAATGGAGGATCATTTCAGGGAAGTATTTTCCGATTATTTCATTATTTTCAAACCAAGGGATATTGTCAGCGGTGATTTTTACTGGATCGGTGAAGATGACAAATTTATCTTTTTCACTGTTGCCGATTGCACCGGTCACGGAGTGCCAGGCGCCTTTATGAGCACTATGGGTATATCCACTCTGAATGAGATAGTTGCGAACAACCGGAATCTTCAGGCAAATATTGTCCTGAATCTGCTGAGAGAAAAAACAAAGCTGTCGCTGCATCAGACAGGAAAAGCCGGTGAGGCTAATGACGGAATGGACGTAGCTTTTTGCGTGCTGAATAAGAACAGGAAGACTCTGCAGTATGCCGGCGCTTTTAATCCTTTGTTTATTTTTCAGAGCGGAGAATTCGTTGAATACAGGCCTGACAGAATGCCTATAGGCATACACTATGGTGATGAAAAATCTTTCACAAATTATGTAATAAATGTCAGCAGGGGAGATACAGTCTATATTTTCTCAGACGGATTTACATCACAATTTGGGGGACCTGCAGGGACTAAATATAAAAAATCGAAA
>JADDYF010000194.1 GCA_015712185.1 Bacteroidales bacterium | reverse complement strand
GATCAAAATTACACCAGCCGGCAGTCCAGTTGGCAGTTCCGAAAGCACCCCTGTAGCCGACCGGAGTAAAGAAGGAATCAGTCAACCGGGTGTTTGTAAATGATGCACCACCAAGCAGAGGTGACCCCGTTGCAGGAAGGAAATTCGGAGCTGTCAGGTTGAAAGGATCGGTAATCTGAAGCATATCATTTGTTGACATTACCTGATTGTTCCTTGAAGCATTTGAATACCATGCTTCGGTATCCGTCAAATATGTTGTTGTGTAATTGTTTGTCATTCCAGCCATAACACAGTTCTCAATTTGCAGTACATTGGCAACAGCCTGTGCAGGCGAATCTCCTTTCTGTCCGTCGATATACAATCCGTTTGGCCATCCCGCAAAAACAGTATTGTAAATTGACAGACGTGTCCCGCGGCGTAATTGCATTGCATTTCGATATAGTGAGTTGATCGTCGTTGAAGATGTTCCCAGAGGACCGAAAATACTCCCATTGACAAATATTGCTGAAGTATAAGGAGTCAGGGTTGAACCATCAGCATCATTATCCGATTCAAAACCATTTGACTGGGACTGGTCGGCGCTTGCAGGATCGCGCAGGCTTACAAAAAACTGTACCTTGCCCGAGAAACCGTTATCAGTATCCCAGTCATCATCCCATCCTCTCAATGCAACGAGGTATTTGGCGTTTACAGTACCTCCGAACCATTCATACGAATCATCACCCGAGTAAGAAACCTGGATATGGTCGAGTGTCGTACCTGAACCCACTGAGTAAAGGGTCAGTCCGTTGATTTCGCTGTTGGCAGTTGCTGTTAAAGGGATACCAGAAAATTCTATTCTGCAATACTGGAGTATGCCTGAATTATCGGCCGGATCATTTCCACCATAATTGGAACCGATTCCGCCTTCAGCAACACCTATACCGACTCCGTTATCATGTTTGTTTGTAGGGGCTCTTCCGCAAATGACCAGACCTCCCCAGTCTCCGTAGGCACGCTGCCCTCTGGGTTTGTCGGATGTAAAAACGACTGGTTTACTCTCGGTTCCCTGCGCTAATATCTTTGACCCTCTTTCAATTATAAGAGTTCCTTTAGTGCCGGAAACTCCTTTGATAATTGTACCCGGTTCTATCGTGAGAGTCGCATTGTTTTTAACATAAACAAATCCTGAGAGGAAGTACCGGGCATTAGCATACCAAATTGTATTGTTGGTTATATCACCGCTCACATTGATCTGCTGGCCATTGGAAGGAATAACAATTATTTCGCAGGTTGCCTGCAGGGTATTGTTTTCTTTAGATATAGCCTTTATTGTTGCAGAACCAAGTGTAACGCCTGTCACGACACCTTCAGTTACGGTAGCGATAACGGTGTTGGTCGATTCCCATGTAATATTCTTATTTGTTGCATCGATCGGGTTAAATATTACGCTCAGCTTCAATGTCGCTCCTACCATTACCTCTGCATTAACCTGGTCAAGATCTATTCCTGTTACAGGAACATCTTTTTCGCATGAGGTTGAAATCATGATAATCAATCCCAGGAACAAAAACAGATTTAAGTGTTTAAAATTTATCTTCATACTTTCGTTGTTTAGTTCTTCAGTAGTTTCCCATCGTTCAAATAACGCAAACAAACTTTCAGGTTTTAATCATTTCTACAGTTTAACCGAAATCCCGATGCTTAAATACCTCCCCGGATTATAAATTCTTGTATACTGGGTACGGTTAAACTCTTTGATTCCATACTCAGTTCCCTTCGTATAAGTATTCATATCCACCCGGGCATTAATTGTCTGTATATACTCAACCTTTTCATTAAGCAGATCCTTCAGGCCGCCTTTTAGCTCAACTCTCTTTCCGATAATCTTACTGATAGTAAAATCAATAACATTCCTGGGCATTTCATAAATGTCAGGTATATCTTCCCATTCATTCGGCGATGGCCTTCCGACTGCAATAATGCGTTTCCCTATAATGTTATACATCATGCTGATCATAAGTCCGTTTGTTTTACCCTGGTAAAAAAGGCCAGTGTTCACGATATAGGGTGACTGTCCTTCCAGCGGCCTGTTGCGCGACAGGGCTCCATCCGGGAACATTACCCTGCTCCAGACCAATGAACTGTTCATTACAACTGAGAAATTCTCCATACCGGGTATAAACTCCAGCGATTTTCTGGCTTCAGCTTCTATTCCTGCACTGTAAGCCGATTCTACATTTTCAAATGAATATTGTGTGGGATTGTTCCCCAGTATGACCTGTTCGATAGGATTAAGGAACCTTTTATAAAAAGCTCCTATATTGTATGTCTCACCCGGGCCAGGGTATAGTTCATATCTTATATCAAAGCTGTGAATATAGGCCTGCCTGATGTGTGGCGCTCCGTAAATTCCGGCATTCATCTCAAAGTCGACATAGTAAAATGGAGCTATTTCCCTGAATTCCGGACGATTGACTGTCATTCCATACGCAAACCTGACAAGGCTTTTTTCAGTAAAGTTATATGTAAGGTTAGCGGACGGGAACAGGTTGAAAGTATCCCTGTCGACATCGACTTTTACTGTTGAAGCCTGTTTATAGCTTGAAAGAGTCTGCCTGTTTTTTTCAAGCCTTAAACCTGTTAAGAAATTAATCTTCTCACCAACCGGTATGCGGACTGAAAGGTACCCCGCAACCTGATGATTTGCTGCTGTATAGGAATCTGACAGCGCTGTTACTTCCATTAACTTTATCCCTGTGGTAAGATTAATGTTTTCATCAGCAAAAATCCGGTCAACCGGGAGAGTGGTCTGTCCAAATATCGATTCCGGGCTGCCCTTAGCGTATCCGAAATTCCGGGCGTTGAATTCTCTGTCCTTGTTCTCAAAATAGAGACCGGCCCTGATCTCAGGATTGAAACCGTTAATATCAAGCTGCCGTGTAAAATTAAGTGAAGCGGATACGGTACGCTCATGAAGGTCTATCCACATCCTTGATTGCGATGAAAGATCTGCCTGATCGTTAAAGATCATAAAATATCTTGTAGTATCTGTTTCATCCCGAAGGTATCTGTATCTTTTTGTATCCGGTTCCTTTTTATTTGATGATGCATATCCAAGGATCCAGTCAATTCTTGTTTTACCTTCTCCAATAGTGTGTTCACCAGCAAGCTGACCCGCATAAACAGACCTGCTCAGATATCTCATTTCCTCAGAACGGATAAACCTGCCATCGTTATACCATTCTCTCCCGATACGGGAAATATACCGTGACGAACCTGCCTGGTTGAAAAGATTACGTATTTCAAGCTTTGTTCGTTTACCAGGGTAAAATGAAGTATTGTTCATCAGTGAAATCCTGGCATTATTTGAGTAATGCCTGTCAGTGAACTGATTCTGGAAAGATGGCCTGTCATCACCGTAATTATATATCGAATAATCTGCATTCAGCAATTCCTCCGAAGTATTTGAATTACCATAAGTCAAGGCTGTAAGATTACCACCTGTTTTGTTTCCTAATCTGAATTTTCGGGTCAGCCCGAAACTGAATTTTTGTTCAGGGTAAGCGGGGGCTGGGGCAGAGGACCATATATTGCTCAACTCCCTGCCGAGTGTGATTATTTTTTCCCTTACTGCCGGATTGGTTGCAGATTCATATTCATTAAGATGTTGTGGCATATTTTCAGGCAAAGCTCTTGAACCATTGTCAAAACCAAGCCAGTCAGTTCTGCCAGGTGCAGATTTTAAGAATTCTTTGAATGTAGTATTCTGATAGAAACCAGTGCTGTAAGAAAAAACCATTCCGTTATTTTCAGGCATATTCTTCGTTGTTATTTTGACAAAACCTCCCGAGAAATCTGCAGGAAGTTCAGCTGCCGGCGATTTGTATATCATAATATTCTCGATCATTGAGCTGGGAATGATATCGAATGAGAAAGCCTTTACATCAGCTTCTGCGCTGGGGGTGGCAGCATTGTTCAGCCATACATTATTGTACCGCTGGGACAGACCACGGACAACCAGAAATCTGTTATCCATAATAGTAATACCGGGAACACGCTTTACAACTTCAGAAGCATCCTTGTCAAGTGTTTTAGATATCTGCTGTCCGGATATACCAGTGGAAACAAACTGGCTGGCTTTTATATCAGTTATTACTGAAACCTCGGTATTAGTTTTTCTGACAGCTGACACAGTTATATCACCAAGCTTTATGAGATTTCCTTCAAGTTCTATACTTAACACAGTAATTAAATCCGGTTCTACACTGACATTTTCAATTACCCGGGATGTGTAGGAGACATATGATATCTTAAGCTTGTAATTTCCTGCTTTCAGGCTGGTTAAGAAAAAACGTCCATTTATATCTGTTGTCGTTCCGATTGCAGTACCTTCTATCTGAACTGTTGCTCCGATGAGTATTTCAGAATTAGCCTTATCTGTAACAGTTCCTTCAATGGAACCGTTCTGACCATTTATGTAAGCTGAGAAAAAAAGAAATATCGATATTGACAGAATGCCTGGTTTAATGAAATTGTCCATAGTAGGTCGTTAATAATTTTAAAATATTTCCAGGGCAAAGATCCTATTATACCTTTTATCGGGCAGTTACGAACTGATGAAGGTTTGTTTACAATTATGTTACAGGTTTCCTTCTTTTTGTAACTAAAATGTAATTCCATATTTTGTTAATAGGAATTACCTTTGCATCATAAAACTGATAATTTGCAAACAAGCTTTTGTACATCCAAACTAATTGTAAATGGATATTAAGGGTAAGAAAATTTTAATAGTTGATGACGAGGAAGATCTTTGTGAAATCCTTCAATATAATCTTGGGAATGAAGGGTATTGCACAGAGGTAGCGCATTCAGCTGAAGAAGCTCTGGAAAGACGCCCCCGTGATTTTGATCTTATATTGCTAGATGTGATGATGGGTCAAATATCAGGTTTCAGGTTTGCGGATATGCTTCGCAAGGAACTGAAAAGTAATGTACCTGTTATCTTCATTACTGCCAAGGATACTGAAAATGATGTTTTAACCGGATTCAGTCTCGGTGCTGATGATTACATAGCCAAACCCTTTTCAGTGAATGAATTGATGGCCAGAGTGAAAGCCGTTTTGAAACGGTCTCACAAAGACAGGATTAAAAGCCAGGGAATATCGAAATTCGGACCAATTGAACTGGATACAGCCCGTAAAAGACTTGTTTTAAATAATCGACAGGTTGAACTCACAAAAAAAGAATATGAGATAATAAAGCTATTACTTGAGAACCAGACCAAGGTATTTTCAAGGGAGGATATTTTAGAGAAAGTATGGGGCAGTGATGTAATTGTGACCGACCGGACAGTGGATGTAAACATTACACGATTAAGAGCCAAGCTCGGAAATTTCGGTCAGAATCTGAAGAATAAAACAGGTTATGGATATTTCTTTGAATTCTGAAAATAGTACAAATGCAAATAAGAAACTCATTCAGAAATAACCTGCTTCTTTATTATTCAGCAATATTTGTGGTTTTTACATCTCTGATTCTTGCGTACCTTTATAAAAGGGAAAAGGAATACAGAGTATCAACGCTCAATAATGAGCTGTATAATATTACCCTGGTAGTTAATAATTTCATAAGATCAAATTCCATTTTTTATCGTGGCAATTATGAAATAACTGATTCGCTGGTAAAGCTGCTTCCTCAATCTCATCTAAGGATCACAATAATCGACTCTTCCGGGACAATCTTATATGATAGCGCATTCAGGGACTGGAAGAACATGGAGAATCACTCTGACCGGCCTGAGATAAAGGCTTCACTTAATGCCGAATACGGGACAATAATAAGAAAATCAGAAACTACCGGTCAACCCTATTACTACTTTTCCGTGAATTATGGAAAGTACTTTATAAGAGCTGCGGTTATTTACGATATTAATGTTGTTAACTTTCTTAAAGCTAAGAAGTTTTTCCTGCTGATAGTATTTATATCGTTTGCAGCAATATGGGCAGTATTATTTTTTATAACCAGCAGGCTCAGTGAGTCTATCACCAAACTCAAAGATTTTACTCTGAAAATTGGAAACAATGAAGAATTTAATTTCAATACAAAATTCCCGAAAAATGAAATCGGCACTATTGGAGAGGAGATTATGGGAATTTATAAAAACCTGCTGCGAACAAAAAATGACCTTATAAATGAAAAAGAAAAACTTTTCAATCATTTGAATGCACTGGATGAGGGAATTGCATTCTTTTCTTCTGAAAAAATAAAGATCTTTAATAACGACCATTTTGTAAAACTGATGAACATGATATCAGGCGATCTGCAAATCTTCTCATCAGGTTTCTTTGATATCCCCGAGTTTCTTCCGGTTAAGGAATTTCTAGGTAAACATTCCGATGTTGAAATAAATCCGTCCGATCTGCCAAAAATGGAATTCCAGTTGACCAAGGATGGAAGATTTTTTCGTGTACAATGTGTAATTTTTTATGATAAAAGCTTTGAAATCATTCTGAGTGATATTACAAAACTCGGTAAGAGCAAGGTTATCAAACAACAGATGACATCAAACATATCTCATGAGCTTAAAACTCCTGTCTCTTCTGTAAAAGGTTATATTGAAACTCTGCTATATGACCCTGACATAGAACCAAAGAAGCAAAAGTATTTTCTTCAGAAAGCACTGGCGCAGGCTGACAGGCTGACAGGGTTGATCAATGATATTTCATTACTGAACAGGATAGAAGAAGCCGGATCATCATTCCAGTCAGAAAAGGTTAAAGTAAAGAAGGTAATCAGGGAAGTCTGTGATAATTTCAAGTCGGCAATTGAGGCCAGGAATATGAAGGTTGAGATTAATATTAAAGACGATATTTCAGTGAAAGGGAACAAATCACTTATGCTTTCAATCTTTCAAAATCTGCTTGAAAATGCCATCAACTACGCCGGAGACGATACAACTATCATGATACTTGTTTATAATGAAGACAAAAAATTCTACCATTTCTCATTCTCTGATGATGGCGTAGGCATTCCTCAGGAACATATTAACCGTGTTTTTGAACGGTTTTACCGTGTCGATTCCGGTCGTTCAAGGAAAAGCGGAGGTACCGGGCTTGGCCTGGCGATCGTTAAGAATGCGATATTACTTCATAAGGGAGATATCGTGGTGCGTAACAAAGCCGGTGGTGGAACAGAATTTCTATTTTCACTTCCAAAGAATTGAAAATAAGCCGCTATTACATCAAAAAATTGCATTGAATAAAAGGTACATTCCTGCTCCGATAATGGCTGATACAGGTATGGTTAGTATCCAGGCCCAGAAAATCCTGGAAGTTACACCCCATTTTACTGCAGAAAGTCCCTTTGTTGCGCCTACTCCAATAATTGATCCGGTAATTGTATGAGTTGTACTTACGGGTATTCCAAAATGTGTTGCTCCGAATAATGTCAGGGCGCCTGCTGTCTCAGCACAAAATCCCTCAAAAGGTTTAAGCTTGGTTATCCTCTGTCCCATTGTTTTTACTATCCTCCATCCTCCGAACAATGTCCCGAGAGCTATCGCTGCATGACAAGACAAAACAATCCACAGGTAGTCTTCAACAAGGGAATCCTTGGGAATACGATTCGCCGCAAGCAGTGCAACCCAAATTATTCCCATAGATTTCTGAGCATCATTTCCGCCATGACCAAGACTAAAAGCTGATGCCGATAAAAGTTGAAATCTTCGAAACCATTTGTCAACTCCTGACAGAGTCTGATTCTTCACTAGTTGCAAAACAATGACCGAAATTACAAATGACATTATCATACCCAGAAGTGGTGCAACAATAATAAAAATGCCTATTTTTATTACTCCCGAGTAAATTACCGATCCGAATCCCGATCCTGCAATACCTGCTCCAACAAGACCTCCAACCAGGGTATGAGACGAACTTGATGGTAAGCCCAGCCACCACGTAATAAGGTTCCAGATGATTGCAGCTGTCACAGCCGCGGCAATCAAATTCAGTGATACAATGTCTGGATTAACGACACCTTTACCTATAGTTGAAGCTACCTTAAGCGGGAAAATCAGAAATGCAAGAAAATTGAATGTAGCCGCAAGTCCTACAGCGGCAATTGGTGATAACACCTTTGTAGAAACGACGGTCGCAATAGAATTTGCCGAGTCATGAAATCCATTTATGAAATCAAATAATAAAACCAGAGCTATTATGATAATTAAAAATGTCATTATTAAAATCTTCAATAATGTTAAGGGCGTAATAAAAACATGCCATCTGATAAAGAAATGAACACTAGCTTAATTGGTTACGGTTCAAAAGTATAAACTATACTATTGATAATCTGATTTATATTGTTACTTTTTTGTTACAATTTCAAGGACGCTTAAATAATTTTGATACTGATTTATTATTAATCCATAAGTAATTGGAAGGTTGTTTTATTTTAATGTGCGCTTAAAAAAATAACAGACAGAATCGGGTGAAAACCATGTCTGTAGATTCAATAAGTGAGGTGATGGTATTAATAAATAAAGGGACTACCCTAATGATAGCCCCTCCATGTGATCCCGGAGAGACTCGAACTCTCAACCAACAGAACCGGAATCTGTCATTCTATCCATTGAACTACGGGACCAGGTTACGCATGCAAAAATAAAACCTGTAGCCCGGTTTTACAAGTATTTCATGCGATTTTAAAAGTAATCTCCCAAGGTTCACAACTTGTATGTGATTATTTGTAAAGTTTTTCTATTTTCGCAAACTTGAAGAAGATGGAAGACAGAAGACAGAAGACGGAAGACAGTCTTCGGTCTTCTGACTTATGACAAATAAATATTTACACACTTCAATCCAAATGGACTACAACTTCACGGAAATTGAAGAACGATGGCAGAAATTCTGGGAGGAAAATAAGACTTTCAAAACTCCGGAAGACCTTACCAATCCGAAGAAATGCTATGTGCTTGATATGTTCCCTTATCCGTCAGGCGCCGGTCTCCATGTAGGCCACCCCGAAGGATACACTGCAACAGACATATACGCCAGGTACAAGAGGATGAAGGGATTCAATGTACTTCATCCTATGGGATGGGATGCATTCGGACTGCCCGCAGAACAATATGCCATACAAACCGGGACACACCCGTCAGTAACAACAAAAAACAATTGCGATACATTCAGGAGACAGATCAGGGAGCTCGGACTGAGCTACGACTGGGAAAAAGAGATCAATACCACCGATCCGGAATATTACAAATGGACGCAATGGATATTTATAAAGCTTTATAACACCTGGTTCGATGAGAAACTCCAGAAAGGAAGACCTGTATCTGAACTGGCAATTCCGGAAGAGATAAGGAAACACGGCAAGAAGGAGATATCAAATTATAGTGATTCAAAGAGGCTGGCTTATTACGACAACGCCCTTGTATGGTGGTGCCCCAGCTGCAGGATAGTTTGCGCAAATGAAGAGGTGCTTTATGACGGATCGCATGAGAAATGCGGTAACAGGGTTGAGAAGAAGAACCTGAAGCAATGGATGCTTCGAATCCCGCACTATGCTGAAAGGTTGCTCACCGGATTCGATAAGCTCGACTGGCCTGAGGGAATCAAAGATATGCAACGTAACTGGATCGGACGCTCAACAGGTGCCGAAGTCGATTTCAGGATAGACGGGATGAAAGAAATACTGACTGTCTTTACAACACGTCCCGATACACTGTTCGGAGCGACATATATGGTCATTGCTCCAGAACATCCTCTTACAAAGCTGATAACTACTGAAGGGCACAAGCGAGAAGTTGACAATTATATTGAAGCTGCATCGCTTAAGTCGGACCTTGACCGTACCGACCTGGCAAAAGAAAAAACAGGTGTTTTTTCGGGGAGACATGCAATAAATCCTGTAAACCTCAGAAAAATACCGATATGGGTCGCCGATTATGTCCTGCCCGGATATGGCACAGGAGCTATAATGGCTGTTCCGGCTCACGACACGCGCGACTTCGAGTTTGCAGAGAAATTCAATCTTCCCATTGCCTGCATACAGGATCCGGATGTCACTGATCCTGACCAGAGAAAAAGAATAATAGCAGGCAGGGAGTGCTGGACTGAAGACGGTCGGTATATAAACTCATCGGACAGCACAACCGGAATAGATATTAATGGCCTGAACAAAGAGGCAGGCATTGCGAAAATAACAGCATGGCTCGAATCAAAGAACCTTGGAAAGGCAAAGATCAACTATAAGCTTCGCGACTGGCTTTTCAGCAGGCAGAGATACTGGGGTGAACCATTCCCCGTGATTCACTGGGAAGACGGTGAAATAACCCTGCTTGACGAATCTGAACTTCCTCTTGAGCTTCCGGCACTTGAAAAATATCTGCCCGGAGAGTCAGGCGAATCGCCACTTGCCAATGCAACTGAATGGCTCAATGTTACTGACAGGACTGGACGGAAAGGAAGGCGTGAGACCAATACTATGCCGCAGTGGGCAGGATCGTGCTGGTATTACCTGCGTTTTATCGATCCGCGAAACGATCGTCAGATTTTCGATCCGGCAAAGGAAAAATACTGGATGCCTGCCGACCTTTATATCGGCGGCGCTGAACATGCCGTCCTGCATCTTCTGTACAGCCGGTTCTGGCATAAAGTACTGTACGATCTGGGAATTGTCTCAACAGATGAGCCATATACCAGGTTATACAACCAGGGCATGATCCTGGCATTCGCGTATGAGAATGCATCAGGTGCAAAAGTGGCTGCAGATCTCGCCGAGGAACGCGACGGCAAATTCTACAACAGGGAAACAGGTGAGGAACTCAGACAGCTGGTCGCAAAAATGTCAAAGTCGCTTAAGAACGTCGTGAATCCCGATGATGTGGTATCAAGGTATGGAGCTGACTCGATGAGACTTTATGAGATGTTCATGGGACCCCTCGATATAACAAAACCGTGGGATGATAAGGGCGTCAAGGGTGTTTCCGGATTCCTGGGAAGGACATTCAGGTTCCTGTCAAATCAGGCGAATATCCATCCAGGTGACGAGGATGGTGAGATCCTGAAAGCGCTTCACCAGACGATCAGAAAAGTTGAGGGTGATATTGAAAACCTGCACTTCAATACAGCTATTTCGGCAATGATGATCTTCATCAATCTTGCTATAAAGAAAGGAAGGATAACAAAAGACTCGGCCCGCATATTCACAAAAATACTTTCACCGTTTGCACCTCATCTTGCAGAGGAGATCTGGTCATTTCTCGGTCATAATAAGACGATTTCATTTGAACCATGGCCGGAAGTGAACGAGGAGTATCTAAAGGAGGAAATTTTTGAATACCCCATTTCATTCAACGGAAAGCTGAGATTCAGGATAACGCTTCCCGTAAGCATGGAAAAAGATGAGATCATCAGGAACGTGCTTGCTGATGAAAGGACCAAAAAGTGGCTGGCCACAGGAACACTTTCGAACATTATTGTAGTCCCGAACAGGATTGTCAACGTCGTATTAAAAACAAATCCATGAACATGATCCTGCGAATGAAATATGCCATAATTGTATTATTAATTATATCATTTGCAGTTTCATGCAATTACTTTCATGAACACAATAATAACTTATCAGCATTTGTTCCGGATAGTGTCATTCAGCAAGCGCCTGAGCCGCCTGTCCTGGTATTCGGCATCCCCGTAGATTCATTTACTGTTGTGTCGGACCAGATAAAGCGGAATGGCTTTTTATCGCAAATACTCCTTGAACATGGTGTGACCATGCAGGAGATTGACCAGGTAATCCGTAATTATGACACTGTTTTTGATGTACGAAAAATAAGGTCGGGTAACAATTACACCCTCTTCCTGGATACTGACAGCGCAGCAAAAGCCAGGTATCTTGTTTATGAACATGATCCGACAACATGCTACATTTTCAGCTTTAACGATTCACTGAATATAACTCCCTTCAGAAAAGAGATAAAGAAACTGATCAGGTATGCAAAGGGTACGATAGAGACATCTCTCTGGGAAACAATGATGGAAGCGGGGTACCATTCTTCTCTCGCGGTGAAATTATCAGAAATATTTGCCTGGACAGTTGATTTCTTCGGTCTGCAGAAGGGTGACAGCTTCAAGGTTATTTATGAGGAACTGTTTATTGATGAGGAATCCCTTGGAGCCGGGAAGATCTTCGGGGCACAGTTTACCTGGGCCGGTAAGACTATCACTGCGGTACCTTTCATCCAGGAAGGCAAGGAGACCTTTTTCGACCCTGAGGGTAACAGTCTCCGCAAAGCTTTTCTCAAATCGCCGTTACAATTCTCAAGGATCACTTCGCGCTTTTCATCAAGCCGGCTTCATCCGATACTCAGGATCAGGAGACCTCATTTTGGTGTCGACTATGCGGCACCTGTCGGAACACCGGTCCTGGCCATTGGCGACGGGAAAGTCATCAGTGCGGGCACCGAAAACGGATCCGGGAAAATGGTGCGTATCGTGCATAACAGTGTGTTTTCCACGGCATACCTGCATCTGAGCAGGTTCGGCTCCGGAATCCATGCCGGCGCTTTTGTAAAACAGGGGGATATCATCGGATATGTCGGCAGCAGCGGCCTGTCTACCGGACCCCATCTCGACTTCAGGTTTTATCAGAACGGATCGCCTGTCGATCCGCTGCGGGTTGATTCTCCGCCGGTAGAGCCTGTTTCGGAGGAGAACAAAACAAAATTTGAGATAAACAGAAAGGTGGTAGAAAGCCTGCTTTCCACTTTTTAGAATCTCTCAGGGCAGCTTCGTGATCAAATCCTCAATGACTTTCGGATAGTGTTCATATTCCAGTGTATGCACACGTGCAGCGAGCGTCTCAGGAGTATCTGAGGGCTCAATCCGGCATCGCGCCTGAAACACTATATCTCCTTCATCATAAAATCTGTTTACCATATGTATCGTGATGCCAGATTCCTTTTCGTGGTTTTCAAGTACTGCCCTGTGCACCCTTTCACCATACATTCCCTTACCGCCGTATGACGGCAGCAGTGCCGGGTGAATGTTGACGATCCGTCCTTTATATGTACTGAGGATGTTGGCGGGAATAAGCCATAAGAATCCTGCCAGAACAACGAAGTCGATTTTTTCATCCAGGAGGTAATTCAGAACTTTATCGGAATTATAAAAATCGCTTCGTTCGAAAAAAACACTCTTTACATTGAGTGCTGCAGCCCTCTTTAATACTGAGGCTTCCTGTTTGTTCGACAAAACCAGGCTTACTTTTGCACTCTTCCTGTTCGAAAAGTATTTGATGATATTTTCGGCATTGGTACCTGATCCTGAAGCAAAAATTGCTATCTTCCTCATTCTGAGATACATATTTTTTTTGCCCGCTTCAACTTAAAATCCGGCAATATGAAGTTTATACTGTTTATTCTCAATGCATTAGGCAGTATCGTAAATAAAAAACATTAAATCATTTGAAAAATAAAGTACAAATATATTTCTTTGCAGGGTTCATAACCTATTATTAATTAAAATTTATCGCTATGTCTGACATTGCTACACGAGTAAAAGAGATAATTGTTGACAAACTCGGAGTTGACGAATCAGAAGTAACTGCCGAAGCCAGTTTCACTAATGATCTGGGTGCAGATTCTCTTGATACTGTTGAGTTGATAATGGAATTTGAAAAAGAGTTTAATATCGGAATTCCCGACGACCAGGCAGAGACAATAAGCACCGTCGGCGATGCCATCAAGTACATTGAGGAGAATGCAAAATAATATTGCATCCTAAATATCCCATTTATGAGAAGAGTTGTAGTAACCGGCCTCGGAGCCCTGACTCCTATTGGCAATAATTTACATGAATACTGGGAAGGACTCCGGGATGGTGTGAGCGGATCGGTAATGATAACCCGTTTTAACGCCGAAAAGCATAAAACCAAATTTGCATGTGAAGTTAAAGGCTACGATTCTTCGAGGTTTTTTGACAGAAAGGAAGCCAATAAGCTCGATCTGTTCTCCCAGTATGCTCATGTTGCTTCAGATGAGGCTATCAGAGATGCAGGGATTGATCTGAACACTATTGACAAGGACCGTGTTGGTGTGATCTGGTCATCAGGGATTGGCGGGCTTGATACCTTTCACAACCAGATCAGCGGTTACGTCAAGGGTGACGGTACACCGCGATTCAGTCCTTTCTTTATCCCGAAAATGATCGCCAACATTGCTTCAGGACTTATATCCATTAAATACGGATTCAGGGGACCAAATTTTGCAATAGTCTCTGCCTGCGCTTCCTCAACCCACGCAATTATTGATGCAGTTAATTATATCAGGCTCGGGAAAGCCGATATTTTTGTTGCCGGTGGTTCGGAGGCAGCTATAACTGAGTCGGGAATAGGGGGATTCAATGCAATGATGGCAATGTCGACACGGAATGATGAGTTCAGGACGGCTTCCCGTCCTTTTGACCTGACAAGAGACGGTTTTGTAATGGGCGAAGGCGCCGGAGCTATCATTGCTGAAGAATATGAACATGCAAAAGCAAGAGGGGCAAAGATCTATGCCGAGCTTGCAGGAACAGGAATGACAGCTGATGCGTATCATTTGACAGCTCCTCATCCTGAGGGGCTTGGCGCAAGGAATGTAATGAAGCTGGCAGTCAGTGATGCCAACCTGGAACCCGGGGATATCGACTACATTAATGTCCATGGCACTGCAACTCCTCTAGGAGATATTTCTGAAATAAAAGCGATCTTATCGGTATTCGGCGAACATGCATATAAGCTTAACATAAGCGGAACCAAATCGATGACAGGTCATCTTCTCGGGGCTGCAGGCGCGATTGAAGCTATTGCAACCATCCTGGCAATA